>CANFHS010000033.1 GCA_947446835.1 Bacteriovoracaceae bacterium | reverse complement strand
CCGGGACGGCGACCCTCTCGGAAACCGAGGTCGAGTCTCCGGCCTCGACTCCTGGCCCGACCGCTCCCGAGGCTCAGGCCGGTCCCGAGGCCCAGGGTGGGCCCGAGACCGAGGAGCCGATCGAGCTCGAGACCCCTTCCCCGAAGAAGAAGTCCTCGATGGCAGGCTACGAGCTTGCGGCATTGATTCCGGGCTTCGAGCGCCCTCCTGCCCGGAATCTGGCCGAGGAGCCCACGGTTCCCTTCATCCGCCGGGGAGCGCCCGGTGGGCCGGTGCGAGCCCGGAGCCCGCGCCAGGAAAAGCGCTCCAGCTGGATCCAGGGCGCTATCGCGGCCGGCGTGTTTGCCCTGGTGGGTTGGGAGCTCCTCTATCCGGCCCGCCCCGGGAATTTGCAGCAGGCCCAGCGTCCCGAGCCCGTGCGGCCCCGGCTGCCCAGCTTCCGCCTGGATCTGCCGGCTGACCCCGCCCGGAGCGCCCAGCTCGTGGCCAAGGGGCTTACCCTCTACCACCAGGACACGGTGGAGGGTTACCGCAAGGCCGCGGATCATTTCCTGGGAGCTGCGAGCCTGGATCCTGGCAACGTGCAGGCCCTGGCACTCCTGGCCTCGTCTTACCTGAACCTGATCGACTCCTCGAACAAGGACGAAACCTACTTCTCGGTCATCTCGAAGGTCATCGACCTCTCGCGTGCCAAGAACATGGATCTGCCCGAGACGGTGATCGCGGATGTGGAATTCTACCTGGTGGCCCATCGGGCCGAAGCCGCCAAGCAGAGGCTGGTGGAGTACACCAAGGCGAACAAGAACTTCGAGCCCACCCTGTTCTATTACACAGCCCTGGTGTTCCTGGCCAAGCACGACCCCTCCTCGGCATCACGCTACATCCAGCTCTTGCCCGATGCCCGGATCAACCAGCCCAGGATCCGCTACTTCCGGGGGCAGCTGGCCGAGTCGTTCGGGCAGTTTGAGACGGCGGTGCGCGAGTACGGGGAGGCCTTGAAGCTCAATCCGGCGCACGCCAAGTCGCGCCTCAGGCTCATCGAGCTCATGAGCCGGGCCTCGCGCCTCCATGAGGCCGAGCCGCACCTCCGCTTCCTGGTGCAGAATCCGGGGCTCCTGGCTCCCAAGGATCTGGCCCGGGCCTATTACCTGGCTTCGCTGTTCTACAGCCTGGGTCAGAAGTGGGATCTGGGGCTGGGCTACGTGGAGCGTGCAGTGAAGCTCGATCCCGAGAATCACGACTACCGCTTCGAGATGTACACGCTTCGTGGCCGACTGGGCGACAAGCTGCCAGGCGCCAAGCGGGACGCCCAGATGTACCTGCTCCTGGGCGAGGGCGAAAAACTGCAGCAGCAGGGCCGTTACCAGGAGGCCATGACCCGTTACCTGGAGGCCCGCAAGGCGAACCTCGAATCCACCTTGCCGCTCCTGAAGCTGGGCGACATGTTCGTGCAGCTCCATGAGATCGGCAACGCGCGCATGAACTACCAGCTGGCCGCCGAGCGCGCACCGAACAACATCCAGGTCTGGTCCAGATACATCGATGTGCTGATCCAGAGCTTCGAATGGAGCGAGGCCCAGAAGGCCATGGACCGCTTCAGGAACCTGCCGGTTGGCCAGAGCGCCATCGACAAGGCTGCAGGCGACATCTACGCCAAGCAGGGCTTCCAGGTCGAGGCCCAGACCTATTACCGCAAGGCCATGGCGCGCGAATCCATCGATCCGGGCGTTTATGTCGCCTACGCCAACAGCCTGCTGGCTTCACGCAACTTCAAGGATGCACCTTTCTTCTACGCCCTGGCCCGGCGCTTTGATCCGGACAATCTGGAGGCCGTGATCGGCGCGGCCCGGTGCCTGGCCGAAGCCGAATCGGTGAACGGCGCCGTGTCCTACCTCATGGACGAGATGCAGCGCCTGGGCGGCAACCGCGCCGAGCTCCTGGCGGCCGTGGCTGAACTCCAGATCCAGAAGGGCGACTGGGATTCCGCGCAGCGTTCGGTGGACCAGGCCAAGGAGGCCAATCCGGATTACGCCCAGAGCTACAAGATCCAGGGCCGGATCCACCTGGCCCGCGAGAGCGTCGACAAGAATGCGCTGGAGCTGGCGCTGCAGGCCTTCAAGTCCTTCTCGGACCGCAATCCCTCCGATCCGACGGGTTACCTGGAGCGCTACCGCGTCTTCTCCCGGCTGGGGCAGTACGAGCACGCGGGCGAAGAGCTCGACAAGGTTTATGTGCTTTTTCCCAAGTTCCCGGCGCTGCACTTCTACAAGGGCAGCCTCTACGCCCTCATGGGGAACCACAAGAGCGCGGTGGAGGAGTTCCGCCAGGAGCTCCAGAACAGCCCGAATTCCCCGGAGGCCCTGCTGGGTCTGGGCAAGTCGCAGGTCGAGCTCGGGGCCATCCAGGAGGCCTTGGGGCAGTTCCAGAAGGCCATGGCGCTCAGGCCCGGTTCGGCTGAAGCCAAGGCACTGGCTGCATACGCCAACTTTCTGCTCAAGAATTACCCGGCCTCCATCGCCCTGTACCAGGCGGCCCTGGCTCTGGACCGCGGCAATCCCCTGCTCTACAAGCGTCTGGGCCTGGTTTACCGGGCCATGGGAGACGCCGTTCAGGCCCGGAATGCCTTCAGGAAGTACCTTGAAATGGAGCCTGACGCGGCTGACAAGGCGGAATTCCAGAAGTTTCTGTGATAGGCAGGAAAAATGCTCGATTCCCGTTATTTCCAGGACCAGGTGGCAGAGCTCGAGGCCGGACTTCGCAAGAAGCGCGCTTCCGCGGAGCTGATCGGCTCGATCACCGGGCTGGCGCGCTCGCGTCGTGAGCTGATCGTCCAGACTGAAAAGTTGAAGGCGCTCCGCAACCAGGCCTCCCAGGAAATTGCCCAGCTCAAGGCCCGCGCCAAGAGCGATCCGCAGGCGGCGGCCCAGGCCGAAGCCAAGGTGGCCGAGATGAAGGGCGTGGGCGACCAGATCAAGAAGCTCGACGAGGAGCTGAAGGGCATCGAGGAGCGTTTCTCGCATGAGGCGCTTCGCATCCCGAACCTGCCCCATGCCTCGGTCCCCGAGGGCGGCGACGCCGAAGGCAACCGCGAAGTGCGCCGCTGGGGCACGCCCTGCAGCTACGGCTTTGCGGTCAAGGATCACGTGGCCCTGGGCGAAGGACTGGGGGTTCTGGACTTCGAGCGCGCCGGCAAGATGAGCGGAGCCCGCTTCTCGCTGTACCTGGGGGCCGGTGCTTCTCTCGAACGCGCGCTCATCCAGTTCATGCTGGACCTGCACACGCGCGAACACGGGTACACCGAGGCCATCCCGCCTTTCCTGGTGAACCGTGAAGCCATGACGGGAACCGGGCAGCTTCCCAAGTTCGAGGAAGACCTCTTCAAGACGGCAGTGGCCGACCGGGAGCTTTTCCTGATCCCGACGTCCGAAGTGCCCCTGACCAACATCTACCGCGATGACATCATCGAGGCCGGCAAGCTTCCCCAGTACTTCACCGCCTATTCGCCCTGCTTCCGCAGCGAGGCGGGCTCTTACGGCAAGGATACACGTGGCCTGATCCGCCAGCACCAGTTCCAGAAGGTGGAGCTCGTCAAGATCACCTCGGCCGAGACCTCCTACGACGAGCTCGAAAAGATGGCCAAGAACGCCGAGCGGGTGCTGGAGCTCCTGGGGCTGCCCTACCGCACCATGCTCCTGTGCGGGGGCGACATGGGTTTTGGCGCGGCCAAGACCTACGACCTGGAAGTGTGGCTCCCCAGCCAGAACACTTACCGCGAGATTTCCTCGTGCTCGAACTGCGAGGATTTCCAGGCCCGTCGCGCCGGAATCCGCTACCGCACCGAAGCCCAGGGCAAGCCCAAGCTCGCGCACACGCTCAACGGTTCGGGCCTGGCTGTCGGCCGCACGTGGGTGGCCATTGTGGAAAACTTCCAGGACGAAAGGGGATATGTGGAAATCCCGCGCGTGCTCCACAAGTACCTGGACGGCGCGCCGGGCTTCCGGCGCGAAGGCGATCATCTGTGGATGACCGGAGCGGCCCGGAATTGAGTCCTTTCAAGCGGAGAGATGGCTGAGCGGTTGAAAGCACCGGTCTTGAAAACCGGCATACGGGTAACCGTATCGTGGGTTCGAATCCCACTCTCTCCGCCACTTTAAAGCGTGGCGGGATCGCGGTCTTCGACGCGCTCCGTGGCTTTTCAGCCACTCGCGCACGCGTCGCGATCAAAACGGTCCCGAGGACCGTTTCGCCGCGCTCGCGTCCCACTCTCTCCGCCACTTTAAAGCGTGGCGGGATCGCGGTCTTCGACGCGCTCTCTCCGCCACCTCAAAGGCGCTGATTCCGGAGAAGGCCTCCGCCTTCAGGCCGGGTAGTCGGTGTAGCCTTTTTCGCCCGGGGTGTAGAACGTGTTGAAATCGGGCTCGTTCAGCTTCTGGCCCTTCTGGAGCTTTTCGACCAGGTTGGCGTTGGATATGAACGGACGGCCAAAAGCCACCAGGTCCCCGCGGTTTTCGTCCAGATCGTGCTGCGCGCGCGCCGCATCGTAGCCGCCCGAAAGGAGGGTGGCCCCACGGAACGTGGAGCGGATCTTCAACTTCAGTTCGGCGCTGACGGGCGGTGCGCCCATGGAGCTGTGATCCACGATGTGCACGTAGACCAGTCCCAGGGTGTTGAGCTCGGCCAGGAGCTTCAGGTAAAGCGCGTCCATTTCCGGGTCAGGCTGCGTGCCGTTGAACACGCCGTAGGGAGAAATGCGGATACCCACGCGCTCGGGGCCGATTTCCTTCGCCATGGCGCGGGCCACTTCGACGGCAAAGCGGATGCGATTTTCGATCGAGCCGCCCCACTGGTCCTTGCGCTGGTTCGTGGCCGTGTTCAGGAACTGGTCGACAAGGTAGCCGTTGGCGCCGTGGATCTCGACGCCGTCAAAGCCTGCCTCGATGGCCAGCTTGGCCGAATGCGCGAATTCGCGGATGGCGTCCTGGATCTGCGCTTCGGTCATCTCCACGGGCACCGGGTGGGGCTGCTGGCCTTTGGAGTCCGTCCACATCTCGCCGGGCGCGGCAATGGGCGATGGCGCCACGACCTGGGCGCCGGCGGGCATGTTTTCGGGGTGGCTCACGCGCCCCGTGTGCATGAGCTGCACGAAGATGCGGCCGTTACGGGCGTGGACCGCGTCCGTCACCTGGCGCCAGCTCCGCGACTGCTCGGCATTGAAGAGGCCCGGAATGCGCGGGTAGCCCAGGCCATTGGGCGCAGGCGCAGTGCCTTCGGTCACGATCAATCCCGCGGTGGCGCGTTCGCCGTAGTAGCGGGCCATCAGCTCGTTTGCGACGTTCCCGGGCGCGCGGCTTCGGGTCATGGGCGCCATGACCACGCGGTTGGTGAGGGACAGCTTTCCGAGGGACGCATTGGCAAAAAGGGATTGGCTCATGCCCTGACTGATACGTCATCCGGCCGGGCAAAGCCAATCAAGCTGTGGCTCAGCTCTGGATTCCTTCGGCCTTGAACACGTTCTGCACGGCCGGCCTGCGGTAGATGCGGTCCAACGTGGCGCTCAGGTTCGAGTAGGCCGTGGTCTGGATCTTCAGGTCCTTGCTCCAGCTCACCACGACAAACAGGTAAGCGTCGGCAATCGTGAAGTTCTTGCCCGTCAGGAAGTCCTTGCCCTGCAGCTGGTTGTCCACATGGGACAGAAGGCTATGGATCTGGTTGACGGCCCAGCTCTTGATTTCCGCGCGACCCGATTCGGAGTTCGACATGCGCTTCAAGGCGTACAGGGGCGCGAAGGCCTTGTGGAGGTCGGCCGCCACGAACGACAGCCAGGCCATCGTCTCGGAGCGCTCCCAGCTGCCCACGGGAGCCAGGAGATGGCTGGAGGGCTTGGCGTCGGCAATGTATTCCAGGATGGCGGCGTTCTGGGTCAGGGTCTTGCCCTGCTCGGAAACCAGGACCGGCACCACCCCGAGCGGATTCAGGCGCTCCATTTCAGCCAAGCTCGCGTTGGGGTTTTCCCAGTCCACTCGGATGGCCTCATAGGGCAGACCCGCCTCTTCCAGCGCGATATGGCAGGACATCGAACACGAGCCGGGAGAGTAGAAGAGCTTGATCATGGCGGATAACCCCTACCGTAAGGGTAGACCCAAAGGGGGCATTCTGACCAGCGGCATTTCGACGCGAATTCGGGCCTGGTTCAGCCCTTTTCGGGCGGTTCGCGGAGCTCAGGAACGAGTCTGGCCAAGGTGGCGCGGTGGGACGCAAAGCCTCGATATGCCAGGGTTCCCAAGCCCCGGAAGGGCTGCTTGGCTGCGATCCAGGCCAAGGCGCGTGGGCCGGGTCGCCCTGAAGTCTTGAGCAGGAAAAGGACGCCCTCAAACCGCAGGTGCAGCTTTCCCTGTGCGTCTTCCAGGACCCAGCTGTTCTCGCGCTCCATGACCTCGAAAATGGCGGGACTCAGCTGGGCGGGTCTGGCCAGCGAAAGGGGAAAATCCAGCAGCCTGGAGAAGATCACCACCAGTCTTCGGCAGACTCCGCACTCCCCGTCGTAGTGGAGCTTGAGGTCCCAGCGTCCCGCCTCGGCGGGGGCTTCGGGCTCGTCGGGGCGCAGCAGCCGGTCCATGCTCCAGCGCGCGTCGAGCGGCAAGACCAGGGCCACGAGGAGCAGCCAGCGAAGCCCGGGGGGCGTGCCCGGAAAAACGAGACCAAACAAGGCGGATAGAAAAAGGACCTTCCGCGTGTTCCAGCCCAGGAAAATCGCGAGCCCAAGAAGCACGGATGCCACCGAATGGAGCGCCAGGGCGAACCAGAGGCCCAGGGCCATCCTGAAAACGGCCAAGGTCTTCAGGGCGGGCCGCCAGGAATCGCTGTCCAGGCTCATCGCGAAGCGGATGAGCGCGAAATCCACCACCATCCGCAGGCCATCGCGGAACGGGCGGATCTTGCTCCCCTCCTGGTGGCTCCACACCACCGGGGTCTCGATGATCGAAAGCTCCGCCCGGCGCGCGCGCATCAGGAACTCCACGTCCCACGCAAAGCGGTTGATCCGAAGGCGGTAAAGGAAGGCCGCCACCCCGGAGCGGCGCATGAGCTTGAAGCCGCACTGGGTGTCCTTGAAGGGAAGCCCTGTCAGCATCACGATGAAGCGGTTGAAGAGCTTTCCCAGGGTCTCGCGCACCCGGTTCTGGCGGCGGATGAGCTGGCTTCCGGAAAGGCCGCGCGAGCCGATCACGATATCGGCCCGGGTCTCTTCCTGCGCCTTGGCCAGCACGGCCAGCTGGTTCCAGGGCGTGGCCTGGTCCGCGTCGGCGATCAGCACCCATTCGCCCGTGGCCTGTGCCAAACCCTTCCGGATGGCAGCGCCTTTTCCGTGGTTGGGCTCCAGCCGGAACGTGCGGATCAGGCCAGAGGCCTCCACTTCCTTGGGAATGGCTTCCAGCGTGCCGTCCCGCGAGCCGTCGTCGACAATCAGGATCTCGTGGATCCGGGCGGGCACAAGCGCTCCCCGGGCCTGGGCTTCCAGGAGCGCCCGGAGCGTCGAGGGCAGCCTGAGCTTCTCGTTGTAGGCCGGAATGACGATTGAAACCTCAAGCATGGGAGGAGCCTCCGGGTTTCTGGAACACGCCCATCACCGAGGTGCCCACCCAGGGGTTTCCCCCGAGCCAGGCTTCCAGGCGGCCCAGGCCCGTGAGCGCCAGGTTCAGGAGACGGGGGGCGGGCCTGAGGTCGGTGGAAACCGCCGTGCCCGCCCGGCGGGGCCTGCCCAGGCGCCGGGCCAGCTTGCGGAGCACGAAAACCGCGGGAAATGCGTGCGAAAACAGGTAGCGGGTCCTTTCGGTCCGGAGCCCCGCCGTGCGCGCCAGGGTTTCCAGCGCACTCCGGGTGTAACGGCGGTAATGGCCGAGCTTCTCGTCGTGGCGCGACCAGAGGCCCGAAAACGCGGGCACGGTGATGAAAACCAGGCCCCCGGGCCGCACCCAGCGGCTCCACTCTTCCAGGGCCTTTCCGTCCATTTCCAGGTGCTCCAGCACGTCCATGGCCACCAGCAGGTCAAAGCGGCCTTCCCAGCCCGTCTCCGGCGGGGCCTTCAGGATCTGGTCGTCCGGCCTGAGCCAAGGGGTGGGAATTCTTGAGGCATCAAACTGGGGCTCGACCCCGACCAGGCCCACGATCCGGTGGGCCAAGGGGCTCTCCTGGCGCAGGTAGCGCAGGTTCTGGCCGGTGCCTGAGCCCATTTCCAGGACCGAAAGCCCGCGAGGGGACTCGGCCGCCGCCCGGGCCAAAGCGGCCTCCAGGTGCACAAAGCGGGTCCGGATCCACCAATGGTGGAATTCCTGGTTCTGAGAAAGCTGTCCGAGTTCGCGGACATCCATTCATCCAGAGGTAGCACCTGAAGCGGAGCGTTTCCAAGTTTCCTCTGACGGCGGGTTGCTCCAGCCCCGCTGCTTTGCTATACCCGATGGGTCGACCCTGGCGTGGATGGTTTGGCCTGGAGAGGTGGCCGAGTGGTCGAAGGCACTCCCTTGCTAAGGGAGCAGTGGGCTAAAACCCACTCGCGAGTTCGAATCTCGCCCTCTCCGCCACTCCCCTTTCGGCCCCGGCAAAACCTGCCGATTGAAGGCCCAGGGCGCTTGCTGCCAGAATCTAGGACATGAGTTCTGAGCCTGTGTCAGGCCCCGGAATGTTCGAGAAGCTCGATGCGTTTGTCGCGGCCGCGCGGCATCTGGAGACGCAGCTCGCCCAGGAGCGCGCGCGTTACCGCAAGCTCCAGGAAGAAACCATCCAGCGCCAGCAGGCGCACGACCGCAGCCTCAAGGAATCCGAGATCCGCATCCGCGAGCTCAGCATCAAGGAAACCAGGCTCGAAGCCGCGGTGGACGAGTACCGGGCCGGCGAGGCGCGCCTGGCCACCCAGCTGCAGCGCCTGCAGGCCGAGGCCAAGAAGACGCGCGACGAGCTGGGCCAGTACAAGGCGGCCTGGTCCGAGGTCCTGCAGCGCGAGCGCGAGGCCAAGATGATCGTGGCCGAAAGCGAGCTCACCCACCGCCGCATGTCGGAGCTGGAGACGCGGCTGCGCGCCAGTGAGCAGGCGCGCGCGGCGGATCGCGCGCATCGAGAGCAGGCCGAGCGCCATGGCAAGAGCTACCAGGCCGAGCTGAACAACGCGCTGGTTCGGCTGCACAGCGCCGAGGCCAAGTTCAACGAGCTTTCCAAGGAACTCCAGGCGGTGCGGCAGTCCAAGATCAATCTCAATGACGAGATCGCCCGCGTGGAGCAGACCCTCCGCGAGCGCCTGGAGTGGGAATCCGTGCGCGAACGCGAGAAGGTGAAGACCGAGCTGGAGCGCGAGATGTCCAGGGAGCGCGAAGCGTTCCGCCTGGAAGCCCGCCAGCAGGCCCGCGCCGACGTGGATCGCGCCATGAGCGTGGAGCGCGACCAGTACGCCATCCTGCGCGAGCAGCACGAATCCCTGCGGATCGAGCTGGACCAGGCGCGGATCGAGGCTTCCCAGAGCCTCCAGCACACCGTGGCCCGGGCAATCGAGGCCGAGTCCTCGCTGCGGGCCGCCCAGGCCGAGTCCCAGCGTCTGGCCCAGGAAAACGCGCGCCTCGTCGAGGAAGCCTTGGAGCGGGGCCGGAAGCTGGCCCAGGAGTACCAGCAGCAGCAAAGCCTCCAGGCACACGAGCACCAGCAGCGGCAGGGACAGCAGGCCCAGGAACTGGCGCGACTGGCCAGCGAGCTTCGCGAGGCGGTCCGTGGCCGCGAGGAAGCCGAAAGCCGCATGGATTTCATGGTCCGGGAGCTCGAGGGCGAACGTGCCCGGATCGGGCAGACCACCACGCACCTGTCGACCGAGGTCGAGCAGCTCCGCTCGGCCAATCCCATCCGGGCCCTGATCGAGGACAAGGAACGCCAGGTGGAGCGGGTCCGCAAGGAATTCGAAAAGACCCAGCCTGGCACCAAGGCCCGCCAGAAGGCCGAAGAGAAGCTCAACCGGCTCTTTGACGACCGTGATAACCTGTCCGCGCGGCTGGTGGAGCTGGAAAGCGACATCCGCCAGCAGCAGCGAAGGATCGCGTCCGTCACCCATTGAAAGATCAGTCTTTGAAGGGGCAGCCCTCTTGAAAGCCTTTGACCGAAAATTCGGGCCCGAGTTCATCCGGGAAGTGCCCCTCTCGCCGGGCATCTACCGGGTCTACGACGGGGAGGATCGCCTCATCTACGTCGGGAAGGCCAAGAACCTGAGGCGCAGGCTCTCGCAGTACCGGAACGCCAAGCGGCGAAAGAAGCACGCGCGCATGAAGGCAGTGGTCGCCGGCGCGGTCCGGATCGAGATCGAGCCCTGCCTGAGCGAGGACCAGGCGCTTTTGCTCGAAAACCGCTGGATCCAGGAAAAGCGCCCCCGCCTGAACATCGCGGGCGCCTTCTCGTTCATCTACCCGTTTCTCGGCGTGCGGCACGACCCGAGCGGCACGGTGCTGGTCATGACCTCCAGGCCCGAGGCTTTTCCCGGGTTTTCGTTCCACGGCTGCTTCCGCTCGCGGGCGCTGACGCGCGAGGCATTCCACGCGCTGCTGTCGCTCCTGGAGTTCGTGGGTCACCGGATGCCCCGGCAAAAGCTGCCGGGCGCGACCGAGCGCTACGCCATCCGCGCGGGCTTTCGCCAGCTGCCCCAGGCCTGGTGCCAGGAGCTTGAGTCGTTCTGGCGCGGGGAATCGCTCCAGGCCATCGAGTCCCTCGTGCTCTGCCTGGTCGAGAACGCAGGGGCCCGGAGCCGGGGCCGCCAGGTCCAGCAGGACCTCAATCGCCTCAGGCAATTCTGGAAGCTGGAGTGCCAGCCCCTGGCCCGCGTGAGGAAGTCGCAGGACGTCTCGTCCTATCCCGTTCCGCAGACCGAGCGCGACGCAATCTTCATTCGTGCCAGGCATTTGGCAGCAGCGTCCGGGGCGACACACTCCCCGTCTCCGGGTTTGCTCTCGGAGTGAGGCAAAGTTACACTTGAATTAGAGAACACCGAGGGTGGGGGTGCGCCTTGAGGGGCTGGATTTCCAGGGTCAAGCTGCTGTTTTCGAGGCGCGCGGATGCCCGGGATGGCTTCACCCTGATCGAGATCATGGTGGGGCTGGGGTTGCTGCTCGGGCTCATGCTCGTGGCCGCCCAGCTCATCGCATCGAGCATGAAGGGCGCCTCGATATCGAGGAACAGCCAGTCGCGCGATGTGAACTACCTGAACGTCTCGCGCCTGGCCGCGGACCCTCTCACCTTGCTCAAGAGCTATCATGCGGCCTTGTCGGCAAGCACGAACAACCCGTGCCTGTACGCCGCTGTCCAGGGTGGCGCTTTCCTGCCTTCCAGTTGCACGGCCTATTCCGAGCTGTCGGGGGCCGCGGGAGCCTTCACCGCGGTGGCGTTGCCTGCCACGGCGGGGACCCTTTACGCCCAGTACGACGGCAAGGCCGTTTACTACCGGGTCACCCTCTACAAGCCCGATGAGGCAGGCTTCATTCCCATTGCAGGTCCGTATCCCGATGAGGCGACGGTGGCCTATGACCAGCGCACCCGGGTCCGGTACAAGCGCACGGGCGAGCGGTGCAGCTACAACTCCGACCTGACCTGGCTCAAGACCCAGTGCCCTTTCGAAGTCGACGCATTCATGTCGCCCGTGATGCCTGCCAACGCGGCCAGCGGTACGGGGGGACAGTTCGCGCGCATGGTGGTGCAGCTCAGGGCCGTGGCCGTGGGCACCAGCACCGGCACCACGCCGCAGGTCAGTGCCGGGGATCTGGACCTGCTCAGGCAATTGAACGTGCGCTCGGATCTGCCCATGCGGGTCCTGACCAGCATGTCGTTCAACAATACCGATACGGGCACCGGAACCGCCGCTTCGACCGGAACCGGAACCGGGACCGGCGTGGCCTCCAGCGGCGTGGGGACCGGCACCGGCACCGGCTCGGGAACAGGCACCGGTACGGGGGTGAGCGCGGGCACGGGAACCGGGACCGGTGCCAATACCGGGACTGGCACCGGGACGGGAATCAGCACCGGTACCGGCACGGGGACAGGCACCGGGGCAGGCTGCATCTCGGCCACACTTTCCCTTTCGCCACCTCCCCAGTGTTCTGGCACCTGCTCGGGCGGTGGCTGGACCCAGTGCCCCACCTTCAACACCGACACCTGCAATTGCTATTATTCCACGCAGCCCAATGCCTCGAATTATGGGGACGTGAACGCGTGCTGCCCCAGCACGGGTACAGGCACGGGCACGGGGACCGGCACGGGAACGGGAACGGGCGTGGGGCTGCTCAGGCTTTACCCCATTCAAACTGCCGTGGTCTCGGTGGGCAACACGATGCGCTGGGCGGGAAGTGGCGGCCTTGCGCCGCTCACCTACGCGTTTGTTTCGGGCGGCGGCACCTTGAGCGCCAGCACGGGCGACTTCACGCCTCCCAATTACCGGAGCAACGGGGTCATGAAAGTGACCGACAGCCTGGGAACCACCTTCCAGCAGAGTTTCAAGCATTTCCCCTTCCGGGTCACTGGGCCCGTGTACTCCATGGCGTTGAACGGGACGGATCTTTACCTGGGAGGCAGCTTTGAATCCGCAAACCCGCTCATGGCCAACGGGTTCACGATGCTGGATTCCACGAACGGTGCGTTTTCGGACATGGGCAATGGCGGCTATGGAGGACAGTGTTCCTGGTCGCCTTACCTGAACTGGGGCGCCGAAGTTTATGCCATCGCGGCAGGTGCCGGAAATACCCTTTATCTGGGCGGAAATTTCTACAGTTACAACGGCACGGCGGTGAACAACATCGTCAAGATCAGCGCGATCGACTGCACGATCGATGCGACGTTTGCGGCCGGGGTGACTGCGACAGGCTTCAACGACATCGTGACCAGCCTGGCCGTGTCGGGGTCGTCCGTATACGTGGGAGGCAACTTCACGACCTACAAAGCGGTGGCGGCCCAGCGCCTGGCCAAGCTCAGCACCACGAACGCCGCACTCGACACCACGTTCACCCAGGCCACAGGAATGAGCGGGAACGTCTCGGCCCTGCTGGTCACGGGCACCTCGGTTTACGTGGGGGGAGCCTTCACCACGTACCGCGGCAGCGCGGCCACCCGGATCGCCAAGCTCGATGCCACTTCAGGCAATCTGGATACGACCTTTGCGTCCGCTGCCACGGTCACAGGAACGGTGCTGGCATTGGCGACCTCGGGCACTTCGCTTTATATCGGTACAGGGGTGGTCAAATACGGCGCGGCCAACATTGGTGGCTTAGCCAAGGTGGATCTGACGAGCGGTGCCCTGGATGCGACCTTTTCGGTATTCCCAGCCCTGGCGAACGGGACCTCGAGCGGAAAAACCATCACGGCCCAGGCGCGAGCGCTCCTCGTGTCAGGCTCTTCGCTTTACGTGGGCGGCCAATTTGTCAGTTACCGCGGGACGGCGGTGCAGGGCTTGATCAAGGTGGACCTGACCTCAGGCGCCCTGGATTCAACCTTCAGCCAGACCACCGGCATCGGGCCGTTGGGCTTCAACGACAGCGGCGCGAGCAGCACGTCGATGGTCCGCGCTTTGGCCGTGCAGGGTACCTCGCTGTTCGCGGGGGGCAATTTCATCAGTTACCGGGGCACCCCCTGCCAGAGGCTCATCAAGGTGGATTTGACCTCGGGTAGTCTTGACACCACCTTCACCCAGACGGCGGGATTCTCGGGCGGGGCGTCGTCCGCGGATGTGCGGGCCATCTATCCGTTCCAGTACTCCACCAACAACACGGCCGTCTTTGTCGGGGGCTCGTTCGAGGGGTACCGGGGCACACCGGTGCAGAACCTGGTCAAGCTGAGCACCTCGACCGGGCTTGTGGACACGACCTTCAGCCAGTCCTTGGGCACGAGTGACCCCACCTTGGGCGGCACGGTCAGGGCGCTCCAGATCTCGGGCACTTCCCTTTACGTGGGTGGGGACTTCACCACTTACCGCGGAGTTTCGGCGCAAAAGCTCATGAAGATCGACCTGAGCACCGGAGCGCTGGACACCACATTCACCCAGTCCACGGGTTTCGGCAGCGCAAGCGAGACCGTCTATGGGTTGGCGACTTCGGGTTCGTCGCTTTATGTGACGGGCTCTTTTTCCAGTTACCAGGGCACCGCGGCCCAGAACCTGGCCAAGGTGGACCTGACCACTGGAACCCTGGACACGACCTTCACCCAGTCCACGGGACT
>CANFHS010000032.1 GCA_947446835.1 Bacteriovoracaceae bacterium | reverse complement strand
GACGGTCCTGGGCCTCGGGGTCCTTGTCCGCGCCCTGCGCGGTCATCGAGATGAAGGCGTATTTGGGCGGGGCGGCCTTGAACTGCGCCAGGATGCGGAGTCCTGCCGAGGCCTGCGAAACAGCGCCGGTCACTTCCCTCACGAGCTTGATCTTGTCGTCCTCGTAGGTCCACACCACGCCCGAGGGCGTCTGGGCCAGCGTGCCCCGGACGTTCGAAAGGTAGGCGTAATTGGGGTCGTCAAAAGCGATCTCCACTTCCCCGTCCTGGTGGGTGACGCTCTTCAGGTCCACGGCAGCGGCCTGGCCCGAGATCCCGGTACGGTAGCCGTGGAGCTCCCAGCCCGTGAAAACACGATTGGCGTTCCCGATCCGGGCGACGCCAGTTCCGGTTTCCAGCGTCTTCTGCTCGAACGGTACCTGGGACGGCGCTACCGGCTGGGCCTTCGAAGGGGCGTTGGCCTGGACCGCTCCAGCGGGTTGCGAAGCTGCGGCAGGCTGCTCGGGCTTGGCTGCCGTCGTGCTCGGGGCCGCGCTCTGGGCCATCTTCTGGCTCTCCAGCCTGGGCTCAATGTAGAGCTTCTGCCATCCCAGAAAGATCACAAAGCAGAGGCCGATCGCGATCAGAGTCTTGCGGTCCATGAAATCTCACCCGTTCATTTGGTCTTCCGGTACCGGATCCCACCCTCCCAAGGAGAATGGCTGGCACCGCAGTACCCGTTTGAAACTCAGAGCCAAGGCTTTTGGAACAGATTTCGTCTGAAAAGCCCGTTTTGCGTATTCGCTGCAGGTCGGCTCGAACCGGCAGCCCGATCCCGCCCCCGAAAGGAGCGAGAAGAAGGGACTCAGCACCCGCTGATAAACCAGGATGAGGGCCTTAGCGAATCTTGCCCAAGGCATCGCCCAGCTCCTCGAGAAGACATTTTCCGAGGCGGATCGGAAAAGGATGGGCCATCTTCCGGGTCGCCGGGATGACCACATTGTAGTCGTAGGAACCCAGCCGGTCCCCGAACCGCCGCATGCCTTCACGAACCTGCCTCTTGACCCGGTTTCTTTCGAGCGAGCTGCCTCTCGCCTTGAGGGTGATCCCCAGGCGGAAATGCCCCAACGTGTTGGGGATCCGGAAAACGACACACTCGCGCAACCGAAACACTTCGGCGCCGTTGAAAAAAAGCCGGTACTGCCAGCGGTAGTGAAGCCGCTTGGAGTGCCGAAGATCCTGGGACATTCCAGGCAAGGCGTTACGGGTCGACCGAGAGGACGTGCCGGTTACTTGGAAGCAACCGTCGCCGTCAGACGCTTGCGGCCCCGGGCGCGACGCGCCTGAACCACCTTGCGACCGTTGGCCGTCTTCATGCGAGCACGGAAACCGTGGCGACGACGTCTTTTGGTACGGCTAGGCTGAAGGGTTCTTTTCATAAGACAAAAGCTCCGCTGAGAAAAATAGGAAGTGTGGGTTTATGAAACGGTGGCTCCATTGTCAAGGGAAAGGGTCCATGCTAGTTCCCTTAAGCCCTCCCTATGAGAATCCACTTCGATCAAGACTCGGCGCCGATGCCGGAACTCTGGCAAGCTGCCTACCGGATCCTGGAACAATCCCTGGGCTCGCAGCTGCTGCGGACGTGGATCCAACCCTTGGCTTTCCAGGGCACCGAAACCACGGAGTCGGGCGTTCGCGTGCTGCTTGCGGCCCCGAACGATTTTTCGGCCAACTGGGTGCGGGACAACTTCCAGAGGGCGCTGGAAAGCGCCTTCGCCCAGGTGACCGGATCTCCCTGCCAGATCCGTCTGTCCACGGCGGCGGCTCCCGCCCAGCCGGAGATCACCTTCGAGCCCCCGGTCGAGTACCGCCCCCAGGTCGCGGCTCCCGCGCCTGAATCCAGGCCCTCGGCGGTCAAGATCGACACCCGGGCCCTGCACGAAAACACGCTCGATCCGCGCTACACCTTTGAAAGCTACGTGGTCGGCGCCAGCAACCAGTTTGCGCACGCTTCGGCCGTGGCCGTGGCCGAACAGCCGGCCCGGCAGTACAACCCCCTGTTCATCTACAGTCCTCCCGGACTGGGCAAGACCCACCTTCTGCACGCCATCGGCAACCACCTTCTGGTCAAGAATCCGATGGCGCGAGTCGCCTATCTGTCGGCCGAGAAGTTCGTCAACGAGCTGATCGAGTCCATCAGCCACAACCGCATGTCGGCTTTCCGGAACAAGTACCGCGACAGCTACGACCTGATCCTGATCGACGACATCCAGTTCATCGCCGGCAAAGGAAAGAGCGAGGAGGAGTTTTTCCACACCTTCAACGCCCTCCACAGCTCCAAGCGCCAGATCGTGATGACCAGCGACCGGCCGCCCAAGGAAATCGAGAAGCTCGAAGAGCGTCTCCGGACCCGCTTCGAGTGGGGTCTCGTCTCCGACATCATCCCTCCCGAGATCGAGACGCGCATTGCCATCCTGAAGTGCAAGGCGGAGCGCGAAGACATCTACCTTCCCGATGACGTGGCCACTTTCCTGGCCACCTACATCAAATCCAACGTCCGCGAACTGGAGGGGGTCCTGGTCAAGCTCCAGGCCCAGTCCTCGCTCACGGGTGCCGAGATTTCGCTCGAAATGGCCAAGCAGCAGCTCAAGACCGCGGTGCCCGAAGAAGGCTCCCACTTCACGGTCGAGTCCATCCAGCAGGCCGTGACCAAGTATTACCACCTGAAGCTGCCCGACCTGAAGTCGACCTCGCGCGCCCAAAACGTGACCATGCCCAGGCAGATCGCCATGTACCTGATCCGCAAGTATACCGGGATCGGCCTGAAGGAGATCGGCGCCTACTTCGGTGGCAAAGACCACACCACTGTCATGCACGCCTGCAAGAAGGTGGAGTCCGGCATCGAGGCCAACGCGGCCCTCCGCGAGCAGGTCGAAGCCATCCAGAACCTGCTTTAAACCCGCCGGCCAAAGTGGCCCGGTACCCCTCTCCTGCGTCCGGAGGCGGACGACCCTCGCGCGCGCCATGACGCACCACGCATCCGTGTTTTTGTGACTACTCACCGAGCAAGTGACTCAAGAACCGATTTTTTGGGGATAACTTTGGGGATAACTTGGGGATAACGGTGTGGATAACTTTTCGGTGACCCCTTCGTCCCCAGCCTTTTCCACAGGAAATGGACCTCAGATGAGTTCCATCCTTCCGCTTTTGCTCCCTTTTATTTTTGTCCACATGATCCACATCGATTAGAAAACCCCCTCCTGGGGAAAGGGCGTGAGTATCCAAACTGTTTTGTGGAAAACACCACACTGCCGTCCCTTTCGAGAGGCTTCTTGAAGGGAAGCCCGAGTCGGTCAGACAGACTCTCTGTTTTATCCCCACAAAGAAGTTGAAAACCTGGGGATAAGGTGCTCATTTGCCATGGGGTCAAAGTTGTCCACAAAACGGGATCTGTTATTCACAGGGGTTATGAACGGGTTTTTCCCGCTCGGTTCCTCAATGATCCCGAGGGCTTCGTGAGCTTTTCCACTTTTCCACCGGCCCTACTACTGCGACTGTCTTTTTATAAAGATAAAAGGATCCCTTAGAGGAGGTAGACCGCATGAAATTCACAATCCACAAAGACACTCTCCTGGAAGCTCTCCAGCAGGCTCAGTCGGTTGTTGAAAAGCGGAACACCGTTCAGATCCTGGCGAACATCCTTTGCTCGGTGAAGGATGGAACCCTTTCCCTCTCGGCAACCGACCTGGAGGTTGGGGTCAAGATCCTGCTGCCTGTGGAAAACTCCACCGAGGGGAAGATCACCCTGCCCGCCAAGCACTTCATGGACATCGTGAAGGAGCTGCCGAGCAAGGTTCTCGAGGTCGCCCGAAAGGACAACAACTGGGCGGAGATCGTTTGTGGAAAAGCCCGCTTCAATGTCGTGAGCCTTTCGGCAGATGAATACCCCTCGCTGCCGGCTTTCGAGGAAAAGGAATACCTGGACGCCCGTGTGGAAGCCTTGAAAGGCATGATCGACCGCACCAGCTTCGCGGTCTCCACGGACGCCACCCGCTACCACCTCAATGGTGTGTTCTTTGAGACCCTCGACAGCGGTCTGATGCGCATGACCGCGACCGATGGGCACCGCTTGTCGTTCGAGGACCAGGAAGTCTTCAAGAAGACCCCCGAATTCAAGCGCGGCATCATCATCCCCAAGAAGGGCCTGACCGAATTGGGGAAAATGTTGACAGAAGCAGGAGACACCCTCGGTCTCGCGTTCGAGCGGGGATATGTTTTCGCTCGCAACGAAGGAACTTACCTCTTCATCCGCCTCATCGAAGGCGAGTATCCCCCTTATCAACAAGTTATCCCCAAGGCCGCTGATCGCCTGGTGCAGATCCACCGGGAAGAGCTCAGCTCGGCCCTGAAGCGGGTCAGCCTCCTTGCGCACGAGAAGAGCCGGGGCGTGAAGTTCAGCCTCCAGGGGAATACCCTGACCATTTCTTCGAGCAACCCGGACATGGGGGAAGCCCGCGAGGAGATCGACGTCCAGTACAGCGGCGAGGCCATCGACATCGGCTTCAATGCCCGCTACCTGCTGGACTGCCTGGCGGTCATGGACTGCGACACGCTCAACTTCCGGTTCAAGGACCGGCTGAGCCCGGGAATCATTCAGGGCCTGGGTCGGCAGAATCACACCTACGTGATCATGCCGATGCGGATCTGATCGCAAACGAAGCTTGAGCCCGAATGAAGCTTGAGCGGTTGACGCTCCGCAACTACCGGAACGTCGAGGAATCCACCCTGGTGGCCTCCCCTCACCTGAATTTTCTGGTGGGTCCCAACGGGCAGGGCAAGACCAGCTTCATCGAAGCCATCGGCTATCTGGCCACCCTGAGGTCCTTCAGGGGCTCGAAAGTGGATGAGGTGGTCCGGTGGGGACAAGAGCAGGGAGAAATCCTCGCCACGGCCTCGCCAGAGGCCGATGGGGATAAAATGTGGAAAGTGGATCTGAAGATTTCCTTCCAGGGGAGATCGACCAAGGTCGCTTTCATCAATGGAAAGCCGTTCCGGAGTTCCACGAGCTACCTCTCCCAGCGCTTCGGAGAAGTGGAACTGGGTTTTCATGCGGTGGTTTTCAATCCCTCCGACCACGATCTGGTCCGGGGGGAGCCCGCCACGCGGAGGACTTACCTGGACCGCGTGCTGTCGGCCGAAGATCTGGACTATTTGAAATTATTACAGAAATACCAGAAATCGCTGGAACAGAGGAACGCGCTCCTGAAGGGAGATGCCCCCCCCTCGGCTGATCTTTTGGCAGGGTTTTCGGAGCCCCTGGTGAAGCTCGGAGCCCAGCTGGCGCGGCGCCGTTTGCTCTGGATCGAGAGGGTCCGCGAAAGGCTTTCTGACGTATCGCGTCAAATCGCCCCCAGCCAGCCCCTTTTAAGCCTGATTTACTGCTCCAACTGGGTCCCGAAAATTCAGAATTTATCCTGTCCGTCCAAAGACTTAGAAAGCGTTCATTTCGCTGGACAAGAGGGAGTGCCTTCACTAGAAATTCTAGAACAATTGTTCTGGAACCAATTGTCGGCGCTTCGTGAAGCCGAATGGCGGGCAGGCAGCTCGTTGATCGGCCCACACCGGGACGACTGGGTGTTTCTTCTGGGGGGACAGCCTTTGAAAGGGCACGGCTCCCAAGGAGAAGTCCGATCGGCCCTGCTTTCCTTGAAGCTTTGCGAGATCGAGCTCTTCAGGAAAGCGACCGGACACCGGCCATTGATGCTCCTGGATGATTTCTCTTCCGAGCTGGATCGGGAAAGGCGTGCTTTCTTGCTGAATTTCCTCAAACGTAGCGACCTGCAGGTCTTTGTCACTTCGACCGAGGATTCGCTGGGGCTTGGACAAAAATTTCAGGTTTCAAATGGCGCCATCGCCCTCCAGGGCGATCAGGCGGAGGTCACGCAGTCATGAGCACCCAGGTCACGAGCGAGTATTCGGCAGACAAGATCAAGGTCCTTGAGGGGCTTGAGGCGGTCCGCAAGCGTCCCGGCATGTACATCGGCGATACCGGCGCGCGCGGTCTTCACCACTGTGTGTACGAAATTGTGGATAACTCGATCGACGAGGCGCTGGCGGGACATGCCCAGAGCATCACGGTCACCATCCATGTGGATAACTCGGTGACGGTCGAGGACGACGGTCGCGGCATCCCCACCGGGATGCACCCGAGCGGCCTGTCGGCAGTCGAGGTCGTCATGACCAAGCTGCATGCCGGGGGCAAGTTCAACGAGGAGGGCGGCGCCTACAAGGTTTCCGGCGGCCTTCACGGTGTGGGCGCTTCGGTGGTCAACGCGCTCTCCGAGCAGCTCACGGTCGAGGTCCGGCAGAACGGGAAAGTCCACAAGCAGGTCTACCGCCGCGGCGATCCCCAGGGGCCGCTCGAGATCGTGGGTACCACCGACAAGCGGGGCACGAAGACGACCTTCAAGCCTGATCCCGAGATCTTCTCGATCATCGAGTTCTCGATCGACACCCTGGCGGCCCGTCTCCGCGAGCTTGCCTTCCTGAACAGCGGCATCCGGATCCTGCTCGTGGACGAGCGCCAGGAGCAGGTCAAGGATTTCGACTTCCATTATGACGGCGGCATCGTCCAGTTCGTCGAATACATCAACAAGGCCAAGAATCCGCTCCATGACCAGATCGTGCTGATCACGGCCGAAAACAAGGGCCTCTCGATCGAGATTGCGATGCAGTGGAACGACTCCTACTCGGAGACGATCTCGTCGTACGTGAACAACATCAACACCATCGAGGGCGGCACGCACGTCTCGGGTTTCCGCAACGCCCTGACCCGCGTGGTGAACAAGTACGCGCAGGACGAAGGCCTGAACAAGAGCATGAAGGAGTCGCTGACCGGCGAGGACATCCGCGAAGGCCTGGCCTGCGTGATCTCGGCCAAGGTACCTGAGCCCCAGTTCGAGGGCCAGACCAAGACCAAGCTCGGAAACGGCGAGGTCGAGGGTTTCGTCAACGGCATCGTCTACGAGAAGCTGACCACCTACTTCGAGCAGCATCCCCAGGTGGCCAAGAAGATCATCCAGAAGGGTATCGATTCGGCCCTGGCCCGGATCGCCGCGCGCAAGGCGCGTGACCTGACCCGCAGGAAGACCGCGCTCGACCTGGGCGGCCTGCCCGGCAAGATGGCCGACTGCCAGGAACGCGACCCGGCGCTCTGCGAGATCTACCTCGTCGAAGGCGACTCGGCAGGCGGTTCGGCCAAGCAGGGCCGCGACCGGAAGAACCAGGCCATCCTGCCGCTCAAGGGCAAGATCCTGAACGTCGAAAAGGCGCGCTTCGACAAGATGCTCTCCTTCGAGGAGATCAAGATCCTGATCACGGCGCTGGGCGCCGGCATCGGCAAGGATGACTTCGACATCAACAAGATCCGTTACCACAAGATCGTCATCATGACGGACGCCGACGTGGACGGTTCGCACATCCGCACCCTGCTGCTCACCTTCTTCTACCGGCAGATGCCCGAGGTGGTGGAGCGCGGTTACCTCTACATCGCCCAGCCACCGCTCTACAAAGTGAAGAAGGAAAAGAAGGAGCGCTACCTCAAGAACGAGGCCGAACTCGCCGAATACCTGCTCCTCTCCGGCCTGGAAGGGATCCAGGTCAAGGGCGCTGCCGGCATGATCCCGACGAGCCAGGCCGTGGCCTCGCTCAAGTCGGCCGCGCGATTCACCAAGGCGGTGGACCGCGTGGCGCGCCGGATCCATCCGGACGTGATCCGGGGCCTGATCACGCGGGAAGTGACTTCCAGGACCCTCCAGGATGAAGCTGCCTTCAAGGCGGTCCTGGCCGAAATCGCCAAGGACTGCCTGCGCGACGGCGTGCACTTCGAGTACACGCTGGCCAAGGACAGCGAGCACAATTCGACGATCGCCACGGTGCAGACGCGCATCCACGGCTCGCGCCGGGTGGCAACCCTCAACGCGGCCCTGCTGGAAAGCACCGAGTACGAGGAACTCGTCAAGCACTACCAGTCCATGAAGACCATGGGTCCTGGGCCTTTTGAGCTTCACTCGGACGGCAAATCGCCGCTGGAAGCCGCCCATGGCGAGGAGCTCGCCGAGAAGGTGGTCGAGCGGGCCAAGGACGGAATGGTGATCCAGCGCTACAAGGGTCTGGGCGAGATGAACCCCGAGCAGCTGTGGGAAACCACCATGGATCCTTCGCGTCGGACGCTCCTGAAGGTGTCCGTGGAGGACGCGGTGGAGGCGGATTCGATCTTCTCGGTGCTGATGGGAGACCAGGTCGAGCCACGCCGGCAGTTCATCGAAGAGAACGCGCTTCGCGTGAGGAACCTCGACGTATGATCCAGCAGACCACCCTGCAACGTTCCACGATCCTGGGAGTCGGCTCGCACGTGCCCGCAAACGTCGTGACCAACCACGACCTGAGCCGCATCATGGACACCTCCGACGAATGGATCGTCCAGAGGACGGGCATCCGTCAGCGCTACTGGGTGGACCCCGGAACTTCGACCAGCGACCTGGCTCTGGAAGCCTCGCGCCGCGCGCTTTCCGCGGCCGGGATCCAGGCCCAGGAGCTGGATTGCATCATCCTGGCGACGTTGAGTCCGGACCACGAGTTTCCCGGTACCGGCTGTTTTCTCCAGGCCAAGCTCGGGGTTCCCGGGATTCCGGCCCTGGACATCCGCCAGCAGTGCACAGGCTTTGTGTACGGCATGTCGATTGCCGACCAGTTCATCCGCACCGGCATGTACCGCAAGGTGCTGGTGGTCGGCGCCGAAGTCCACTCCAAGGGTCTGGACCGCACGACCCGCGGCCGCGATGTTTCGGTGCTGTTCGGTGACGGGGCAGGCGCCGTGGTGATGGGCCGGGCCGAGCCGGGCGAAGAGAGCCTCTTCTGCTCCTCGCATCTGCATGCGGACGGGAACTATGCCCGCGAGCTGTGGATCGAGTCGCCCGGAATGGCTGCCCACGGGGATTGCCATCCGACGCCCGAGCAGACGGCGCGCGGTGCCCACTACCCGGCCATGAACGGCAAGGCCGTCTTCATGCACGCTTCCAAGCGGATGCCCGAGGCGGTGATGGAGGCGCTCCAGGCCAACGGAAAAACCGTGGCCGATGTGGACCTGTTCGTGTTCCACCAGGCCAACCTGCGCATCAACGAGATGGTGGCCAAGCAGCTCGGGATTCCCGAGGAAAAAGTTTTCAACACCATCGACCGCTTTGCCAATACGACGGCCGCGACGCTGCCGATCGGGCTGGATGAGGCGATCCGGGCGGGCAAGCTGAAAAAAGGAATGCTGGTGGCCTGCGCTGCTTTCGGCAGCGGGTTCACCTGGGGCTCGGCCCTCTTCCGTTGGTAACGAGACGGCGATCACGAGAAAGACCTGACGTATGACCCAGATCCAGAATCCACCCTCCCAGCCGCACGATCACACGGTCGTCGTGAACATCGAAGACGAGATGAGGGGCGCCTACCTCGATTACGCCATGAGCGTGATCGTGGGTCGCGCGCTTCCTGATGTCCGGGACGGCCTGAAGCCCGTGCACCGGCGCGTGCTTTACGCGATGTACGACATGGGCAACACGTACAACAAGCCCTACAAGAAGTCCGCGCGCGTGGTCGGTGACGTCATCGGTAAGTACCATCCGCACGGCGACGTGGCCGTGTACGACACGATGGTGCGCCTCGCGCAGGACTTCACCATGCGCTATCCGCTGGTGGACGGCCAGGGCAACTTCGGCTCCATCGACGGCGATTCGCCGGCGGCCATGCGTTACACCGAAGTGCGCATGAAGCGTTTCACCGACGAGCTCCTGGCGGATCTCGACAAGGAAACGGTGGACCTGGGCTCCAACTACGACGACAGCCTCACCGAGCCGCTGGTGCTGCCCACCCGCGTGCCGAACCTGCTCGTCAACGGTTCCGCAGGCATCGCCGTGGGCATGGCCACCTCGATTCCCCCGCACAACCTCACGGAAGTGCTGGACGCGACGATGGCGCTGATCGAGCAGCCCTCGCTCGATACCAATGCGCTTCTGCAGTACGTGAAAGGGCCAGACTTCCCCACCGGAGCCTACGCCTTTGGCGGAGCCTCGGTCCGCGAGGCCTACCGCACCGGCCGTGGTGGAATCACGCTCCGGGCCAAGACCGAGATCGAAACCCACAAGGGGGATCGCGAACGGATCATCGTGACCGAGCTACCCTACCAGGTGAACAAGGCCCGGTTGATCGAGAAGATCGCGGACCTGGTTCGCGACAAGAAGATCGAGGGGATCTCGGACCTGCGCGACGAGTCCGACCGCACGGGCATGCGGATCGTGATCGAGATCAAGAAGGGCGAGGCCGCCAACATCATCCTGAACCGCCTCTACAAGCTGACCCAGCTGCAGGAAAACTACGGCATCAACCTGCTGGCGATCCACCACGGCCAGCCCAAGACCTTCAACCTGCGCGACATGCTCTGGGCATTCATCGAGCACCGCAAGGATGTGGTCATCCGGCGCACCCAGTACGACCTCAGGAAAGCCGAGGCGCGCGCCCACATCTTGGAAGGCTTGAAACGGGCGGTCGAGAACATCGACGAGGTGATCCTGCTCATCAAGGGAGCCAAGGGACCCGACGAAGCCCGCGCGGGCCTCATGGCGCGCTTCAGCTTTTCGGAGATCCAGGCACAGGCCATCCTGGACATGCGCCTGCAGCGCCTGACCGGCCTTGAGCGCGACAAGATCGTGGACGAATACCGCCAGGTGCTGCTCCTGATCGAGGAACTCAAGAAGATCCTGGCCAGCGAAGCACTGGTCTACGAAGTGATCAAGACGGAGCTCCAGGAAATCCGGCAGAACTACGGTGACAAGCGCCGCACCGAGATCCTGATGGACGAGGCCACCGAGTTCGAGGCCGAGGACCTGATCGCCGACGAGCAGGTGCTGGTGTCGATCACCCACTCCGGCTACGTGAAACGCGCCAATCCGGCCCTGTTCCGCAGCCAGCATCGGGGCGGCAAGGGGATCCGCGCCGTCCAGACGGGTGACGAGGATTTCGTGACGGCGATCTACCGCTGCAACACGCTTTCCTACCTGCTTTGCTTCACCGACAAGGGCCGGCTTTACTGGCTCAAGGTGTACAAGGTTCCGGAGGCCTCGCGGAGCGCCAAGGGCAAGGCGATCGTGAACCTCATCAACCTCATGCCGGGCGAAAAGATCCAGGCCATCCTTCCGGTGCGCGAGTTCCTGGACGATCAGTTCGTCACGATCGTGACCCGCGCCGGCATCATCAAGAAGACGGCCCTGAGCGAATTCTCGAACGTCCGCAATGCGGGAATCATGGCCATCACGATCGACGAGGGCGACGAGCTGATCGGCGCCCGGGTCACCAACGGCAAGAACGACGTGTTCCTGGTCTCCAAGACCGGCATGTCGGTGCGCTTCAGCGAGGAAGGCGTGCGGGCCATGGGTCGTTCGGCCCGCGGCGTGATCGGAATGAGCCTGGATGCCGATGACCAGGTGGTGTCGATGGAAGTGCTGGATACGCAGCAAAAGCAGCCTTTCGAGATCCTGACCATCACGGACCAGGGCTACGGCAAGCGCACTCCGGTCAGCGAGTACCGGGTGCAGAGCCGCGGCGGCAAAGGCATCATCACGATGAAGACCATGGACAAGAATGGCTTCGTGATGGGCTCGCGCCAGGTCCTGCCCAAGGACGACGTGATGCTGGTTTCCAACAAGGGCCAGATGATCCGCGTCCACGTGGGCGAGATCTCCGAGCAGGGCCGCAACACCCAAGGGGTGCGCGTGATGAGCATGTCTTCGGGCGAGAAAGTCGTGTCGTTCGAATACATGGCCGAAAGCGCGGTCGAGGACGGAACGATCATCCCAGGTACCGATGGCAGCGATCCCAGCGGCCAGCAGAACCCCTGAGGCGTCTCACGGCTGGGCCGTGAGGCTCGTGAGGCTGGCGCTGCCGTGCCTGGCAGCGCTGGCCGTCTCGGCCTGCACGGGAGGGTCGGCCAAGAACCGCTACCTGTTTGCCGAGAAGCTCTGGACCGACGGGAAGTTCTCGGCCGCCGTGGGCGAGTTCGAGAAGGTCGTCCAGAAGGATCCCAACGGCAAGCTGGGGCAACAGGCCTTGTACCGCGCGGCCATGACCCAGTCGCTCTACCTGCGCCAGTACGATGAGGCGCTGAGGAAGTTCAGGCTCTTTTCCGAGAAGACGCGCGACCCGGAGCTGGCCTGGGAGGCGCTCCGGCAGGTAGGCGAAGTGCTTTTTTCCAAGACGGACCAGTACGAGGCCGCCATCCAGCATTATCGCGCCCTTCTCAAGCAACGGCCCCATTCGGCCGAGGCACCCGAGTTCCAGTTCCGCATCGCGCGCTCGCAGTTCTTTCTTTGGCAATTCGACGAGGCCCTGGGCAGCTACCGCGAGATCGAGAAGAAATATCCCAGGACCCCATGGGCCGAAAAAGCGGCCCTGGAGCAAGGGGTGACTCTTTACACAAGAGGCGAGCACCTGCCCGGCTCCAAGGGTGCCGCCACGGAGACCTACCAGGAAGCGCTGGACGCGTACTCGCGCTTCCTCAAGCGGTACCCTGCGAGCAGCCTCGTGCCGCAGGCCCAGTTCGGGATGGCCTCTTGCCTGGAGGAAATGGACCAGCTGGACGCGGCCTACCATCAGTACGAAGCCCTGCTCAGCACCTACCCTTCTCCGAACGTGATCAAGATCAAGCTGACCCGGATCAAGCAGCGGCAGATGCAGCGGAGCCGCTAAGACCCCATCCCCTGCCCCCGCGCCGGGAACCCCGCCCTGGATTGCTTCCCGGGAGGGTGCGTGCTAACTGCCAAGCCCATCTCATGGGTCAAAAGGACGATGACAGAGCCTGGGTCCGGCAATTGGGCCTTTTTGGCCAGATTGTCTCCGAACTGGTGGTCTCCATCGGCGTCGGGGGCGGCTTGGGCTACTTGGCCCGCCGAACCTGGAGCTTGGGCACCTGGGCTGTGGTCCTGGGAATCCTGGCTGGATTCCTTTTGGCGATCTTCCGGATCTACGCCCTGACCCGCAAGGAAACCTCGTGAAAACCCCCGATTCTCAGCCTGAAATCCCTCCTTTCCGCTCCCTTTGGCCCTTTTGGCTGACGGCCTTGGCCTGGGCCGTGGCGGGTGTCGGAGTGAACCTCTGGGCCGGAGGGCCGGTGGGCCAGGCGGTGTTCTGGCAGCTGGCCACCTGGCTGGCGTGCCTGCTGGACTTTGCCGTGACGGCCCAGATGCTGCGCGGAATGTTGGCCCTCCGGGCTGGTTCCGAGGACCTGGGAGCGGCCGGAACGCGAACTTTGGCATGGGGAGTCGCAAAGCTCGCTTGCCTCGCGCTCATAGGTGTGGTTTTGTGGGCCGGCCAAAACGCACCAACTCGCGCACTTTTATTGGGCATGACCACATTGGTCGTCGTGCCGCTGCTCGGGGGCTTATGGTGGTTTCAAAAGGAAAAGTCTGATGGCGAAAGAAGGCCATAGCTCATTCAGCTTCCTGCAGCAGATCCCCGGACTTCATGACGTGCCCAATCACGTCCTGATGGGTGGATTCGTCGCGGTTCTCCTCATTCTCACGATGGCAGTCGCCCGACGCCAGCTCGATGCGGTGATGAAGAGCCCGGACGGCGGCATCATTCCTGACCGGAAGCTGACCTACCGCAATTTCTTCGAGATCATCGCCGAGAAGCTCTACGGGCTGACGGAAAGCGTGATCGGCCATCACGATGCGCCGACCTACTTCCCCATCATCGGCACCCTTTTCGTGTTCATCTTCACTTCAAACATCCTGGGCCTGGTGCCCGGTCTCGGGGCGACGACGGACAACATCAACACGACCCTGGCGTTGGGGATTTTCGTGTTCCTCTATTACAACTACGCCGGGTTCAAGGCGAATGGTGCGGGCTACCTGAAGCACTTCCTGGGGCCCATCCTTTGGCTGGCTCCCCTGATGGTGATCATCGAGCTGGCATCGCACGTTTTCCGCCCGCTCTCGCTGGCTTTGCGTCTTCGCGGAAACATCATGGGCGACCACGTGGTGCTCAGTATTTTCAGCGATTTGGTTCCATACGTTCTGCCGGTGGTTTTCTACGGGCTGGGAGCGTTTGTGGCCTTCATTCAGGCCTTCGTCTTCTGCTTGATGACGATGGTCTACATTTCCATGTCGACCTCACATGACCATTGAGAAAGGATGGTTTTTTAACATGAACTTCCGTAAAACCCTGTTTCTGATCGCTTCGCTCGTGATGACCTTCGGCGCTTCGCTCGCCAT
>CANFHS010000031.1 GCA_947446835.1 Bacteriovoracaceae bacterium | reverse complement strand
GTTCCTTTGCGCCTCCTCGAGCTGCTTCTGCAGCCCCAGGAGTTTCCCGTAACGGAGCTCGGCGGCCTTCTCCAGGTCGCCCCGGCGCTCGGCGGCCTCGCTCTCCAGGCGGGTACGCTCGATCTGCTCCTTCAGCCCCTGAACGGCATGCACCTCGCTTTTTTCACGCTCCCACTGGGCCCTGAGCTCGCTGGAGCGGGCCTTGAGCGTGCCGATCTCGGTCTCGAGCTGACCCAGACGCCCGCGTGAGGCCGCATCCGGCTCCTTCCGCAGGGCCTGGCGCTCCACCTCGAGCTGCAGGATGCGCCTTTCCAGCTGATCCACCTCCTCGGGACGCGAGTCGATCTGGATGCGGATGCGGGAGGCAGCCTCGTCGACCAGGTCGATGGCCTTGTCGGGCAGGAACCGCTCGGTGATGTAGCGATTGGAAAGCGTCGCGGCCGCCACGAGTGCGGCATCCCGGATCGAAACCCCGTGGTGGACTTCGTAACGCTCCTTCAGGCCGCGGAGTATGGAAATGGTGTCCTCGACGGTGGGTTCCTGGACCAGCACGGGCTGGAACCTGCGTTCGAGGGCCGCATCCTTCTCGATGTGCTTGCGGTACTCGTCCAGCGTCGTGGCGCCAATGCAACGCAGTTCCCCCCGGGCCAAGGCGGGCTTGAGCATGTTGGAGGCGTCCATGGCGCCCTCCGCGGCGCCCGCGCCCACCAGGGTGTGCAGCTCGTCGATGAAGAGGATGATCTCCCCCTCGGACTTCTGGATCTCCTTCAGCACCCCCTTCAGGCGTTCCTCGAATTCGCCCCGGAACTTGGCGCCCGCAATGAGCGCACCCAGATCGAGCACCAGAAGCCGTTTGTCCTTCAGCCCCTCGGGCACGTCGCCCGAGAAGATCCTCCGGGCCAGGCCTTCGGCGATGGCGGTCTTGCCCACGCCCGGCTCGCCGATCAGGACAGGGTTGTTCTTGGTCCGGCGCGACAGCACCTGGATGACCCGCCGGATCTCCTCGTCCCGGCCGATCACGGGATCCAGCTTCTGCTGGCGCGCCAGCTCGGTCAGGTCGCGGCAGTACTTGTCGAGCACCCGGTACTTGCCCTCGGGCTCCGCATCGCGGATGCGCTCGCCTCCCCGCACCTTGCGGACAGCGGCGAGGAGGGCCTCGCGTTTGACCCCTGCGTCCTGGAGCAGGCGGGCCGATTCCATGCCCCGGGCGCCCGATGAAAGAAGTGCCAGAAGGAAATGTTCGCCCGAAACAAACTCATCCTGGAGCTGGCGGGCCTCATCCTCGGCCAGCACCACCAGCTTGTTGAAAGCAGGCGACGGATAGACCTGCCCCGCGCCTGCTCCCGAGACGCGGGACTGCTTGGCCAGCGATTGCTCAAGCCGCGCCCTGAGCGCCTTCAGATTGCCGCCCGCAAGCTCGACCACATTGGAGGCGATGGCGACCCGGGCGCCGCCTTCCTCGACCAGCGCCACCAGGAGGTGTTCGGGCAGCAGCTCGGAATGCTCCCGGCGAATGGCCTCGGCCTGCGCCCTTTGCAAGGCTTCCTGAGCGGTCTGTGTGAACTGGACGGCCATAGAGGAAATCTCCCTTACTTTAAACTTGGGAGCGAAAACCGGGCCGTCAAGTCACGCGGTTCAGGCGTCGGTCATTTGCCGGCCTCGCCGAGGTCCAGGAGCACGATCGCATAGGAATCGCGTCCTTGCGGGTCGGGCCGCTTGACCCGAAGCAGGTAGCTCTTCTTCTCGCGGACGGCCTTGAAAAACTCCTCGGTGCTGTGCAGGGGCTTCTGGTCGATCTCCACGATCAGGTCGCCGCGCATCAGGCCTGCCCGCTCGGCAGGTCCGCCTTCCGTGACGCCGCCGATCAGCACGCCGCCGGTCGAGTTCCTGAGCTCCATGCCGACATCGACCTGGGGCCTGGGGGTCTTGCCCTTGCGGTCCGAGGGTCCGGGCTTGGCTGCACTGCCCGAGCCTGGCCGCTGCCCGACCTTGAGCTGAAGCGCCGTCACCTTGCCCGCGCGCGAAACCTTCACTTCGACCGTGCTGTCGACCTGGACCGAGACCACCGCCATGACCAGGTCCTGGGCACTGTGAAGCGGCTTGCCCGCAAACTCGAGGATGACATCGTAGGGCTTCAGGCCCGCCTTGTCGGCGGGCTCGCCCGGGTACACTTGTGTGACGAAGGGAGCGGTCACGTCGCGCCCCACACCCAGCTTCACGGCGATTTCGGGCGTGAGCTCATTGACCAGGACGCCGATATAGCCACGGCTGACGGATCCCTTGCTCTTGAGCTGCGGGAGCACCGATTTGACCAGGCTGATGGGGATCGCAAAGCCGATTCCTTGCGCCCTCTGGTCGATGGCGTTGTTGATGCCGATGACCTCGCCCTTCAGGTTGACCAGGGGTCCACCCGAATTCCCCGGATTGATGGGCGCATCGGTCTGGAGGTAGTTGGCCAGGTCAAAATCCGGCGCCCTTCGGCCCTTGGCCGAGATGATGCCATGGGTGACCGAGTGGCCTTGGCCGAAAGGATTTCCCACGGCCATCACGTACTCGCCCACTTCGAGCGAATCCGAGTCGCCGAGCGGGAGCGCCACCATCGGACGCCGGGAGGAGACCCGGATCAGTGCCAGATCGAGCTCCGGGTCGCGGCCCACCACCACGGCATCCGTGGGCTTTTCGTCCACCGCCTCGGTGAAGAAAACCTTGATCTCGTCGGCACCCGCCACGACGTGGTTGTTGGTCAGGATCAGGCCACTTGCATCGATGATGAAGCCCGTGCCCAGGGACATGGCCTTGGGCAGCTTGGGAACCGGAACAGGCTCGGCGGGAGAATCCTCCTCGCCGCCGTCATCGGCGGAGCCTCCTCCCTGGCGCTGCAGCAGATCCTCGAAGAACTTCCGGAACAGCTCCTCGGGAGAACCCATGCGGTAGGGCGACTTCACGGTCGAGACAGTGGAGATGTTCACGACCGACGGGACAACCTTCTTGGAAAGGTTGACGTAGATATTGGCCTCAAGCGCGGGAGCGCCCCACACCGGAGGGCCCACCAGAAAGCCCAGGACCGCGCTGATCGCGAGCTTTCCGGCGCGGTTCATTTGCCACCGGCCTGGCGCTGGATTTCCACGAAGCGCATCCGGGTCTCGAACAGCAGCTGCTCCAGCAGGCGTTCTTCCTCGGGGCTACGGTTCCCGCGGGTTTTTTCCCACATCAGCTCCAGCAGATCGATGTTCTGCCGGGCCAACTCGAGGTTGCGGCCGGGAGCGGCCTCCTCTCCCGGAGGAGCGATCCCGAGGCCCATGAAGGCCGCCGAAGAGATCGAGAGGATGAAGGTCGTGAAATCAATCCTGGGAAGATTCTGGGTATCGGGCATACGCCCGCCCAGACTTACCTCCAGCCCGGATCAGGCACAAGGAGGGGCCACCGAGATTGCCGACGACAAGGGTCGAGCCGGAGCCAAGGACAGCCAGGACAGAGGCGCAGGCAGGGCAAAAGGCACTGCACGGCCCACCTGGTCGAGCTTTCGCAGAGCGCTGTCCCAGGCGGGGTCACCCTGGGGAAGCGCAGGTTGCGGTCCGGCGCACCAGCCCAAGAATCGAAGCACCGGGTATCCGGCCAAGAATCCGAGCAGGCGCGCGGGGCCCAGTGCGCGCGTGGCGTCGGCCGCGGGGCGCCTGCCCGTCAGCAGCAGGGCCGACCAGCCCTGCGGCATCAGGCGCGACCACCCCATGGCCAGGGCCACGGACCAGGTGCGAAGTTGTGCGTCCTTGCGGCGCACGCGTTGATCGAGTTCCCTCAGCACGCTTCGCAGCTCGTTTTCGGAAAGCAGCGTGATCAGGCCGCGGCTCACGGCGATCACGGCATCTCCACCCGACGAGCGGCCCCAGAACGCGTTCGGAACCGGGTCCATGTATTCGACCAGCTTCGGCACACCTGCGTCCGCAGAGGGCTCACCGCCCTCCTCAAGGACACGCCCATAGGAACGGGTCAGGGCCAGGGACGCCGCCTGGCTGCCAGGAAGTGCCGCGAGGAGCGCACGGTGCGACACAAAGCTCAAGCCACGAACGAGACCCACGGCGCCGATCCCGCCCCCCAATGCCCCCCAAGGGCCCCCGATCCAGAAACCCAGGACCACCCACGGAAGGATCAGGATGAGATTCAGCAAGCCGGCACGCATCGTGGCACCCAGCTTATCGCCACCCTCGGCTCCCGCGCACCTGGTTTTTTGGCCGACTCAGGCCGCCTGCCTGAGAGCCCAGGACATCATGAGCCTGACTTCGATGACCCGGGCCACCTGGAATGCCAGGGACTCGATCAACGCCACGTCGTCAGCCCCGAAGTGCTCCGACCCGGTCCGATTCAGCAGCTCCAGCACGGCGAACGTCCGGCCCCGGATGACCACCGGAACCGCCAGCAGATTACGGACGGGAAAGCCCACGGTCTCGGAAATGCTGCGCAGGTGACGGCTGTCGTTGGCCAGCTGATTCACCACCACGGTCTTGCGGGACAGCGCCACATGGCCCACCACCCCCTGGCCAAAAGGAATCACGAAGTCGTGCACCCGATCGGAGCCCTGCCCCTCGACGGCACGGAAGAACAGGGTCTGGTTCGAGTAATCGAGCTCGATCATGGAAGAGGCCTCGCAAGGCAGGGCCTCCATCACGGAGCGCAGCAGCTGGCTCATGAATCCGGCAAAGTCGCAGTCCCGGGTCAGGAGCTCCAGGAAACCCTCGACCACGCGCAGTTTTGCATGGACGGCCGGCAGCTCTTCAGTGATGAGATCCAACGCGCCACCTTCGAGCATTCCTTGGGCCCTCCTTGTTGACGGATCGGCAATATGGGACCATTTTTTGAGGGGTACGGACCCTCGACCCGAAAACCATGAAAAGACCCGCTTTTCCCTCAGTCCTGCTCATTGCCTCCTTTTTGACGACGGCCTGCGGGATCCTGCCCCCGGGGACCTACATCCCCACCGATCCCAAGCCGGTCGGTAGCCTCGTGGCCCAGGGCCATTTCGACGGCATGAACGGAAGGACCGTGACCGGCATGGCTTCGGTTTACCAGTTGACCAGCGACGGCACCTACGTGATCCGCCTGGAAGGCATCGTCGTGCCGAGCGAGGGGCCCTTCGTGGTCGTGGGACAGGCCGGAGGCAGCGAGGTCTACTCCCAGCAGCTTCGGGCCGTGCTGGGAACCCAGAACTACGTCACTTCGCTCGGGGGCACCTTGACCTGGAACGCGGTCTACATCCGCTCCACCCGGAATGCCATCCAGCCGGATTACGGGAAGGCCATCCTGAGCCTGTGATCCCGGCGCGTTTGCGCCGGCAGATACGTCCTCAGGGCAGCGACATCTCGTTGCGGTACTCGACCAGCTCCTTGATGTTCCGGACTTCGGCGATGAACCACCGACCCTGGTCCTGCCTGAGCTGGGCCAGCTTCTTGTTGGTGACCCGCGCGTCCTGACCCTTGGTCTGATCCAGGAACGTCAGCTCGTAGGTGATGCTGGCTTCAGAGGCCGAAGTGTTCTTCACTTCCTGGATCCTGAGCTTGATGAACTGCTTCCGGGTCTCTACGAAGGCCTGCTTGAACTGTTCGTCACTCCAGGCCGCCAGGCGCGCCTTGGCGTCACCGGTCAGGAAATCCAGCAGCTCCCGCCGGTCCTCCACGGTCCGGACCGCAAAGCTCCTGGAAATGTAATCCGTCAAAAGACGCTTCGGATCCTCGCGCCCTTCCCTGCCGGACGTGCAGGCCGACAGGGTGAGGAGGGCCCCCGCAACCAGCCACGTGATCGTCCTAGACATGTCCTTCCCCTCGCAGCAGCTCGATGAAATCACCCAGGACCTTCCGGGCATCAGCGGTCATTTCCGCGAACTGGAAACCCAGGCCCGCGCCGTTGTCCAGGGACACGCGCGGCACGCACAGGCAACTCACGGTCCGACCCCGGTAGTTCAGCTGCAGATCAGCCCGGTCGCGGCGATGGGGCCTGGGCAATCTCGAGCCCGAAGCCTGGAACACGAAGACTCCGTCCTCATCGATGCGGCCCACCCGGCAGTCCAGACGGTCTTCGCGCATGGAAAGCACCGCCGAAAGATCGGGAATGGGCTTGGGAAGCCCCTGGAACCAGCGGACCCGGGGATCCTGGAAGGAACGCCCGGTTTCAACCCGGATCCAGGCCCGAATCGTCATCCAGTAGGCTGCCAGGAGGACCGTGAAGAAACCCGCGCTCGTATTGGCGAAGCGGATGAACCAGCCCAACGACAATGCGATCCAGAGCGCCGCCACGAACGCCAGCCAAGGCAGGACCCAGGCCCGGCCGCGCCACAGCGCCCAGATGGCCGGAAGGATCGCGGCCAGCGTTCCGCCAAAAGCGATTCCCAGCGAAAGGACGGGAATCTTCCACCATGGGGCGGAAGGCACGATCAGGGCCTCCCATGCCGCCAAAAACGGTCCCGCCAGAAGAGCCACGCAGATCCAGCGGATCCGGACGGGCACCGAAATCACTCTCATGCGTATAAAATGTCACGCCGTTCGGGTAACCTCAAGGGATATGGCCCGCTCAAATCGGTCAAGAAAAACCCAGCCCAAAGCGGAGCTCCGCATCCTGGGAGCCATGACCGGCACCTCCTGCGACGCGCTGGATGCGGCATGCGTGAGCTTTTCCCCCCAGGGCTGGACGCTGGAGGAATTCTTCACCAGCCCCTACCCCGCGGCGCTCCGGAAGCGGGTCCTGGCCATCCAGGAGCCGCAGACCCGGGTTTCGCTGGCAGAGATCCTGGAGCTCGAGCGGGACCTGGGCGCCTGGTACGGCCAGACCCTGGGCCGGATGGCCCAGAAGGCCGGAGGCGTGGATGCCATCGCCAATCACGGCCAGACCCTGGCCCACCATCCTGCGCCGCAGGGCCGCGGCACGACGCTTCAGGCGGGCACGGCAGCGCGCATCGCCCAGGCCAGCGGCCTGACCGTGGTCAGCGATTTCCGCTCGGGCGACATGGCCGCTGGCGGCCAGGGAGCGCCGCTCGTGCCGCTCTTCCATTCCGCCATCGCTTCGGGTCTGGCCCCGGTGGAGCGTGGAGTTTCGATCCACAACATCGGGGGCATCTCGAACCTGACTTACCTGGGCCCGAACGACCAGATCCTGGCCTTCGACACTGGCCCTGGAAACGCATGGATCGATCTGGCGGCGGCCGTCGCCTCCTCGGGCCGCCTCAAGATGGACCGCAACGGCGCGCTGGCCCGCAAGGGCCAACCCGACCTGGCGGCCGTGGACGAGATCCTGAAGCATCCTTTCTTCAAGAAGCCTTTCCCGAAGTCCACGGGCCGGGATGACTTTCCCTTCGAGCTTCTCCTGACCCGCACGCGCTCCCGCGGCGCCGACCTCGTGGCGACCGCCACGCTCATCACCATCGAGAGCATCGCGCACGCCTACCGGCAGCTCAAGGTGGGCACCCGCAAGCGCCCGCTGGATCGGCTCCTGGTTTGCGGCGGTGGCGCAAGAAACCCGGTCCTCATGGAAGGCCTGGCCGTGGTCCTGCCGGGAACCCGAGTGGGATCGCTCGAAGAATGCGGCATGGATCCCCAGACCCTGGAGGCACAAGCCTTCGCGTTCTTCGGCTTCTGCGCGCTGTTCGGAAACCCGATCGGCGGCTCCTGGACAGGCGCCCGGGGCTACGCGCCCCCGGCCTCGATCACGCCCGGCCGGAACTGGCCCGAGCTTCTGGACAAGCTGTCCAGATTCCATTGAACAGGATTCCGTCACGAAGTCCCTGGCCGTCCGCGTCCCCATAAAGGACGAGCCTTCTGGCCAGGTCAATCCGCATCCCCGCGCCCTTGCACGAGGAGATGCGCCGGGCCCAAAGCTCGGGCAAAGTGCCGCGCTCCAGACCCAGGGCCAGCTGAAGGTGCGCTTCGTGCCAGAGCGCAGGGGAACCGATATCCATCCACGGCCCCTGGCCGGAGAACACGCCCACGCGACCCTTGGCCACCTCGCCACGGAGCACGTCTGCCACGAAGTCAGCGGGCCTGCCTGGAGTCAGGTGCAGGAAAGCCTCGGGCTCGAGGACAGCCGCCCCGACAAAGAAGGGCTTTTGCTCGGCCAGCTCGCCCAGGCCCACGACCCGCTCGCGGGACGCGTCCAGGTGGATTTCCCGGTAACGGCCTCCGGGAGGTCCCTGCTCGAAGACGGCCAGGGTCATGACCACCCCGAGATGAGCGCGCAGCTCGGCATGGCGCTTGGCCAGCGCCGCCCAGTCCACCGGGCACAGCACATCGGCGTTGGCGTAGAAGAACGGCTGACCCGCAAAAGCAGGCAACGCCTGGCGGATCCCGCCCCCGCTTCCCAGCAGCTCGCGGCTTTCGTCGCTGATCTCCAGGCGCGCCCTGGACGCGACCTCGAGCCCCTCCAGCCCGGCCCGGGTCAGCTCGGCCAGGTGATGCACGTTGGCCACCACGTGATCGACCCGCGCGGCCCCCAGCGCGTCCAGCGCGAATTGGGCCATCGGGACACCCATGAGCGGCAACAGGGGTTTGGAAACCTTCAGGGTGTATGGCTGAAGGCGCGTGCCCAGGCCCGCGGTCATGAGCATGGCCGAGTGGATCATGGGCGTCCTGCCTCGGCTCAGAAATAATACCAGTGGAAAAGCACCTCGCGCAGTCCGGAGTACTCGGGGTACTTCAGCAGCGTGCGGCGGACGTTCTCGAAGGTATTGCCGATGAACTTCAGGTAGGTCGCGTTTCCGCGGCGGTTCAGGAAGGAGGCGAAGCTGCCGATGGCCTTGAAGTTCCTCTGCAGAGCCATCAGGTCGAAGATGCGCTTGAACTCGTCGCGGTCCACTTCCTGGCCCGACATCGCTTCCCACTTGATGATGTAATAGTCGATGAGGTGGTCGACCTGCTTTTCTTCCAGCTGGTAGTAGCTGTCACGAAGCAGCGAGGCCAGATCGTACTGGGCGGGGCCCATGCGGGCATCCTGGAAGTCGATCATCACCAGGCGCTTGTCATGGACCATGACGTTGCGCGAGTGGAAGTCGCGATGGGTGAAGACGGTGGGCTGATCGGCCAGCGTCTGGCAGATCTCCTCGAAGTTGCTGCGCATGAGCTCCAGCTGTTCGGCCGGAATTTCGCGCTTGAGGTAGGTCAGGTAGAAATGCTCGATGGTGAAGTTCACCTCCCACATCAGCTTCTCCCGGTCGAAGGACAGCTTGAAGGCGTCCAGATCCGGCCCACCCGCGCGGGGGGAAGCCTTGAGGTGCATGTTCACGAGCGAATCGATGACCCGCTCATAGATGTGGCGCTCCACATCGGGAGTGGCGACTTCCTGGAGCTTCCTGAGCAGCATCACGTCGCCCAGGTCCTCCAGCAGGATGAATCCGCGTGCCGGATCGATATCCAGGATGCGGGGCACGTCCACCCCGGCCAGCTCCAGGTGGTTCCGCACCACGATGAAAGGAAGGCCCATGCCCTCCTTGTCGAAGGGCTCCATGCGCATCAGGATGAAGGTTTCGCCCTGCTTGGTGAAGATCCGGTAGTAGCGACGCGTACTGGCGTCCCCGGGAAGCTTCACCAGCTTCTCGATGCTTCCGGAACGCTCCACGAACCGGGAAACCTCTTCCTCGCCCTGGATGAGCTGATCGACCATGGACTTCACCTCCGCTAGGAATCCTGTTTTCAAAGGCTCCGGATCCTCTGTTTGATCTTGAGGAACTCCTCCGACCGCACGATCGGGTTCCTCAAGGGTGCATTCAAGGCAATGGCCTGGCGCGTGCTCTCGATGAGCCGCTCCAGCGTCGGGGCATCAAAGGGGGAATGCTCGGGATCCTGGGCCATGCGTTGCCACAAGGAAGTCATGCCTCTCGGATCGTACCCTGTCCGGTAAAGCACGCCCACTGCTGTCTGGGCCGAGGCCACCAGATCGTCCTGCGAAAAGGAGAGGATGCCGGCGGGCCCGAGCAGGTCGGGCTCACGGACTGGCTCGACCGGGGAGCTGCCCACTTCGGACGTCTCCACCGGGAACGGGGACTGCCCGCGCGTGGCCCGCTTCACCGCATGGCGATTCAGCAGATTGGCCAGCTCGAAGGCCAGCATCGAAGCCAGCTCGCTCTCGTACTCGAGTCGCCTGAGCAGGCCCGCCGGAAGGTAGACGCGATTGCCGGGCAGCGAGAAGCTGCGCCAGCGCCCTCCGGATTCGCGGACCACGAAGACTCCCACCGGAGCATCCTTCAAGGGCGGAGTCTCGTCCGCCAAGGCCTGGGCCATCTTGCGCAGATAGACCGAGAGCTCGAGATCGTTCCGGAACTCCAGGTTTTTTTCCAAATGCGGTGTAAGCGCGCTCCCGATGGCCTGATCGTGACGCACCTGCTCATCCCAGCGCACGGGGCGCGGTGCAGGAGGAGTGCTGCATCCCGACAGGATCAGGAGCGTCAAAAAAGAGATGAAACAGGGGCGTTTGGACATTGCCTTCCGAGCGACCTTCGCTAGTCTATCGTCGTGGTTTTCAAGCAGTGAATCAAGTTCAAGGGGAAAAATCATGAAGACTCTTTTTGCCTTGCTGGCCGCTTCGGCCCTCTGCCTTTCGGCTTCGGCCGCCCAGGCTGAAGAACAGAAGTTCGACATCGGCCAGCTGGCCCGCCAGATCGCCGTGACCAACGTCTCGACGATGAACCTCATCAACTGGAAGGTCGGCGAGACGGCCAACTACAACGTCACGGCCATGTTCGGCTTCGTCAAAGGCACCCTCGCCAAGTCGGTGGCCAGCGAAGAAGGCAACGCCGTCTGGATCAAGCAGGACATGAACCTGATGAACCAGAAGCAGCTCGTCGAGATGCTCATGGACCGCGCCGACGGCAAGATCCTGAAGATGAAACAGAACGGCCAGGACGCCCAGATTCCCGACGAGAAGCCCGAAGTCATCTCGCAGGACTATGCCGAGATCACCGTTCCCGCCGGCACCTTCAAGTGCGTGCACGTCATCGCCAAGTCCAAGTCCTCGAGCAAGATCGAAGTCTGGGCAAACCCGGTCGAGACCGTGATGGAAGGTTCCGTGAAGCAGATCGCCGCCAGCCAGATGGGCGAAGTGACCATGGAAATGACCTCGTTCAAGAAAGCGAACTGAGCCTCATCCAGGCCCGGTTTTCGGGGTGGCCCGGCTTCCCACGAGGGGCCGGGTCGTCTCAATTCCCCGCTGCGGGAGTCGGTGAAGGACTCGGAGCAGGCGCGGGCGCCAGGAGAGATTCGAGCGAAGGTCCTGCGGCCGAGGCAGGGGCCCGCTGGGGCTCCTGGGCGGACGGTACGGGAGCCGCCTTGGCCAAGGGCGGAGTCGAGTTGAGCAGCGGCTGTTCCTGCTCCTTGGGCTCCGGCACATAATAAAGGGTGAAGCCCGCAAAGATGCGGTTGGGATCCCGGATCATCTGGCGGTTGTTGTCCCAGAGCTTGCGCCACTTCGACGGCGTGCCGTAGACGCTGCTCGAGATGGTGCCCAGCGTGTCACCCATCCGGATCACGTAACGCTCCCCATGGCGCTCCAGGGTGAACGAAGTGGCTGGGCGATCCAGCCTGAGGACCGTACCCGCGGGAATGACATTGGGATCCTTCAAGCGGTCCTTGTTGGCTTCGAAGATTTTCTTCCACTGGTAGACATCGCCGTAGGTGTCGAAGGCGATCTTCATCAGCGTATCGGTGGCCTGGACCGGGTAATCACTGAAGGCGCCAGTGGTCGCGACGGCGACCTGGGCGGGTTCAGCGGCCTGAGCAACCTGCGGGGCAGGCGCAGCCTCCGCCTTGGGGGCTTCCGCCTTCACAGCTTCCGCTTTGGCCTGGGCCTGGGGCTCGGTCTTGGTGGGAGCCTCTGACGCAGGGGCGGTCGGCGTCTCGGCCGCGTCCAGAGGGGCCGGGTCGGTCTGGGCCACCGGCTCGCTGACGAGTTCCGGGGCCGTATCGGAGTCCGCTTTCTTGGAGAATGAACAGGCACTCAAGCCAATCGCGAGTGCGACGCCGACCCAGAGTTGCCCAACCTGCGATGGTTTCTTCACAGCCCACTTCCTCCCTGTTCCCGACACTTTTCGGGAATCCAGGAAGGAGACTTGAAAAAAACCCTTAGCGGGCGACCGCGTGGAGGCCGCTGGACGTGTCGACCGAAAGGCCTGGCATCGCACGGGATTCCAGAAACAGATCCCGCTGGGGCAGGTTTCCGACGATCTGGGCGCAGATCTGGTCGAAATCTCCCGGATTCTTCACGAAATCCAGGTCATCGGTGTCGATGATCAGCTTCTTGCCGACATCATAGGAATCCATCCACTCGTCGTAATACCTGTTCAAATTGATCAGGTACTCATCGGGGATATTCTTTTCGTACTCGCGCCCGCGCTGCAGGATCTGCTGCTTCAGTCGAGGCAACGACTTGCTCAGATAAATGATCAGGTCCGGCGGATTCAGGAACCCGACCATGACCTTGTAAAGCTCCAGGTAATTCCGGTAATCGCGCTCTTCCATCTGCCCCTGCTCAAACAGGTTCCGGGCGAAGATGGCCGCGTCTTCGTAGATGGTCCGATCCTGGATGGCGCTGTTGGTGCGCTGGGTGACCGCCTGATGGGCCTTGAAGCGGTTGTTCAGGAAGAAGATCTGAAGCGGGAACGAATACCGCGTCATGTCGCGGTAAAAGTCCGCCAGATAGGGGTTATCCGCCACGACCTCGAAATGAGCTTCCCAGCCGAAGCGCTTGGAAAGCATCTGGGTCAAGGTCGTCTTGCCCGTGCCGATATTACCCGCGACTGCGACAAAGATTTTTTGATCCACGATCTCATCCCCCCCGAGACTCGGAATCCATTTCATAGGTTGGCCCAAGCCAGGGTGTCAAGATTTTGAACGCCACGAAAAAGCCCCTTCAGCCCTGGGGAGCCGACTGCCGCTTCTCGAGCTTCTCTTCCAGCTCTTCCAAAAGCGATTTCACTTCGCGAGGTTCACGCAGATCGAGCACGAACTCGGCGCCCTCGGGGCGAGGCGCCTCGTACTGGGCCAGGCGACTGCGCACCAGCTGCAGCTCCTTGCTGACCTGGCGAAGGGCAGCCGCATCCGCGCCGCTCCCGTCGAACCTCATGCGCGCCAGAGTGATGAGGCTGCGCACGTTCAGGGGAGAGTCCCTGAGGTCGCGTTCCAGCTGGGCCATGGCCACCGCGCGCGCGCCGGAGGCCTCGAGCGCCTCGGCGAGCCAGACCTGGGCCTCTTCCGACCGGGGCAAGCCCAGCTTGGCTGCCTTCAGTTCGGCAAGGGCGGGTTCGAGCTCTCCCCGAAGCTGGAAGACCCGACCCAGCCAAAGGCCCACCTCAGCCTCGTCCGAATTGAACCTGCGGGCCAGCCGCAGACGTTCGGCCGCGGCATCGCGATCCCCCTCCAGCAGCAGGCATTGGCCCAGACGCACCAGCACCTCCACATTGTCCTTCTCGCTTTCCAGTGCCTTCTCGAAGCGCTGCCGGGCCGCCCGGTATTTGCGAGCCCTCATGAAGTTGAGACCATCCTGGTGGAGCTGGAAGGTGGCGTGCGTGAGGAATTGCCGCGAAACGATGCGCGCGCGCGCCGCAATCGCCTTCTGGACTCCGCCCCGGGCGTGAAGCTCGGCCTGGGAGAGCACCTGGAGCGCCTCCTCCCGACGCCCCAGGAAAACCAGCGCCTTGGACAGCTCCAGCGCCGTTTCCGTCGAGGGGCTCCGCTCCCAGGCGCGCCGCAGGCTGGCCGCCGACTCGGCCCAGTTGCGCGCAGGCGTGACGCCGGTGGATTCGGCCGTCTCGGGCGTCAAGGTGATATCGGCCCGGGCCCCGGGCACTCCCAGCAGCGCAAGGCCAAGCGCCCAGCCCAGCGCACGCCCCATCGCTCCACCGCGCAGCCTTGCCTCGACACCCGGTCGGGCGACCGCTACACTTGGAAAACCGGCATATGGAACGTGCTTGGGCCTGGCCATGGAGCGGCATTAGAACGAAACGCCTTGCGCTTGTCAAAGCGGCTGCACCCGTCCTTGTGGCGTGGTCAACGGGGCTGCTTGGCGCTCCGGCCGGGGCCGCCCCCGCGGTCCATCCCGAGATCTCGGCCCACGATACGGATGCCTTCCCGCCCGCGGTCCGCGACGACGAGCTGTCGAACATCGAAGCGCGGACCTTCGAGGTCCGCGTGGCCCGCAGGAGCGGCACGTCGCACGTCTACCTTTTCAACGATCCGGCGGCGGCCAAACCCCAGGTCGGCCGGATCCTGCTGCTCAAGCGCGACGAGGATCCGGTGCTGGCTTTCCGCGTCCTGCGCACCTACCCACAGGAAAAGCAGTTCATTGCCCGCCGGGTGATGCGCTACTCGGACCACCAGGAACTCTCCGAAGGCGACATCCTCACCGCCGTCGAGCGGCTCAACGAGGTGGCCGTTTCCGGCGATTCGACCTACACC
>CANFHS010000030.1 GCA_947446835.1 Bacteriovoracaceae bacterium | reverse complement strand
TTTCTGAGAATCTTGAAATGCATAGGGCACCCTTAGGTTGAGTGTTGACCTGGTGCGTCTAGGCAACTGCCGTGCCAGTGGCTGATCCGCTTCGCAGCCCATTTTAAACGGTTTGAGCTACCGAGCGATGGTTTTTAGCCTCCTCCCCTGAGGCCTTCTGCCTACATTTTGTAGGTTCGAGGAGATTCTGAGGGGCGATGAAAGGGTGAGGGAGTGCTCGATTGCTCAGCGCTCAATCGGCTGAAGAGGTCAGGATCTGGGATTTGAGCGTCGCCATAGGGTTCTTTTGATATATATCTCATGAACATGGCCTACAAGACGCTTCAGCCTTCGGTGGACGCTCGCGGGGTACTTACGGTTCAACTTGACCGGCCAGACGTGCGCAATGCCTTCAATGAGGTGCTGATCGGCGAACTGGCGCAGGTCTTTTCGCGGGAAGCGCTCGATCCGAAGGTTCGAGCCGTCGTGCTTCGTGGCCAGGGCCCGGTGTTCTGTGCCGGCGGCGACCTGAACTGGATGAAAAAGGCTGTCGACTTCAGCTTCGAGGAAAACCTGAAGGACACGCTCGAACTGGCGCAGATGTTCCGCCAGCTGAATGAATTCCCCAAGCCGCTCCTGGGTGTCATCCAGGGCGCGGCCATTGGCGGCGGCGTGGGTCTGGTGTCGGTCTGCGACATCGCGATCGCCGCGAAGGACACGCAGTTCAGCCTGAGCGAAGTGCGGCTGGGCATCGTGCCCGCCTGCATCGGCCCCTTCGTGGTGGCCAAGATCGGAGCTTCGCAGGCCCGGCGTTTGTTCATCAGCGCCGAGCGCTTCACGGCGACCCAGGCCCGCGACGTGGGGCTGGTGCACGAGGTGGTGGAGACGGCCGCGGACCTGGACACGGCGCTGGAACGCGTGCTGGGCAACATCCTGCAGTGCGGTCCCAATGCCATGGCCGTGGCCAAGAAGCTGGTGCTGGACCTGTCGTGGCCCGAGCGCCGCGAGCAGCTGGGCGATTGCCTGGAGTACGTGGCGCGCACTTTGTCGGAGCTGCGGGTTTCGAACGAAGGACAGGAAGGCGTCAAGGCGTTCCTCGAAAAGCGGAGGCCCTCGTGGCTTTGAAAGTCCTGGTTGCCAATCGCTCGGAAATCGCCTGCCGTGTTTTCCAGGCGTGCCGGGAAATGGGCTTTGGCACGGTGGCCATCGTGGCCCCTGGCGACGAAGAAGCGCGTCACCTGACCTACGCCGACGAGCTGGAATGCGTCGACTCTTACCTGAACGTCGAGTCGGTGGTCCGCGCGGCGGTTTCGTCGGGCGCGACCCTGGTTCATCCGGGTTACGGGTTCCTGTCCGAGCGCTCGGTATTCGCCAACGCCATCGAGAAGGCGGGCCTCACCTTCGTGGGTCCTCGCGGTGAAACCATGGACCTGCTGGGCGGAAAGATTGCCGCCAAGGAACTGGCCGAACGCATTGGCGTGCCGACCCTGCCCTGGGCGCGGGTGCAGGAAGGCGCCGACCTGAAGGCCGCCGCTGCGAAGGTGGGATTTCCGCTGCTGCTCAAGGCTGCGGCGGGAGGCGGAGGCAAGGGCATGCGCCGGGTGGAGCGGCCGGAAGACCTGGACGCCTCGGCCGAAAGCGCCTCGGCCGAAGCCAGGAGCGCCTTCGGTGACGGCACCTTGTTCCTGGAGCGACTGGTCGAAAAGCCCCGCCATATTGAAGTGCAGGTCTTTGGCGATGGCCGGGGGCACGGCGTGCACCTGCATGAGCGCGAATGCACTTTGCAACGGCGCCACCAGAAGGTCTGGGAAGAGGCCCGCGCGCCCCACCTTTCGGATGCCACCCGCCAGGGCCTGTTCGAGGCAGCCTTGAAGCTGGTGCGGGAAGTCCGGTACCGCAGCGCCGGAACCATCGAGTTCCTGGTCGATGAAAAGGGCGGTTTCTACTTCCTGGAAATGAACACCCGCCTGCAGGTGGAGCACCCGGTCACCGAGCTGGTGACGGGAGTGGATCTGGTGCGCGCGCAGCTGGAGCAGGCGCTCAGGCCCGATGCCACCGTGCTGGCCGAAACGCCCCAGGCCCGCGGCCACGCCATCGAAGTGCGGCTGTATGCCGAAGATCCGGCCCAGGGCTTTTTGCCCACGCCTGGCAAGGTGGAGCGGCTGCGCTGGCCTTCGGGCCCTGGAATCCGCATCGACAGCGGCATCGAAGAAGGCCAGACCATCGGCACTTCGTTTGATTCGATGCTGGGCAAGCTGATTGTCTGGGCTGAAGACCGCGCCCGTGCCGTGGCCCGGCTGCGGGTGGCTCTCGAAGACACCGTCATCCTGGGCATGGGCACGAACCAGCGTTACCTGCTGGAGCTGGCCCGCGACCCCGAAGTGATCGATGGCAAGGTCCACACGCACTGGCTGGAGCGCGAGTTCGCGCCCCGGTTCCGTTCAGGGCCCTCGGCCGAAGCGCTGGAGCTTCTGGCGGCTGCCCGGGCGCAGGGCATGACCCGGGCGGGAGCCGGCCTGGCCGCGGGGCGGGGCGAGGGGGCTTCGGCACTGGCTTCGCCCTGGACCACGCTGGGAGCGGGAGGGTTGTCATGAGCGCCAAAGAAAGCCTGAAGATGGCGGGTGCCCGCTTTGCCTTGCCGGAGGCCCAATCCTGGTGGCGCTTCGAGGTCCGTCCGGGTGGCTGGGTGGTGGCTTCGCGCGTGCGTCCGAATGGCACGGTCGAGCGCCGGCGCCTGGCCCTTTGGGAATCGCGCGGCAAGCTGGGGTTCAGCGCCGAGGGCGCCCTGGGCTTTGCCGAGGTTCTCAGCGATCGCCGCTCGCATGCCGGCGAAGCGCATGGCGCCGACTCGGACCTGGCGGCCCAGTTTCCGGGCAAGGTGCGCAAGCTCCTGGTCCGCGAAGGGCAGACCGTGGCCCAGGGCGAACCGCTGCTCTTGGTCGAAGCCATGAAGATGGAGTTTGCGATCAAGGCGCCGTGGGCGGGCCAGGTGACCCGCGTGCGGGTCACCGAGGGCCAGCAGCTCATGCCGGGTGACCGCTTCCTCGATCTGGAAGCCCCGGCCAACGGAGCGGGCTCGAATGGCGCGTGAAACGGTCCGGGTCTTTGAAGTGGGCGTCCGCGACGGGCTCCAGAACGAGAAGGCCCTGGTGTCGACCGCGCGCAAGATCACGCTCATCCGGGGCCTCCTGGATGCCGGCATCCGGGACTTCGAGCTGGGCGCCTTCGTGCGGCCGGATCGGGTTCCGCAGATGGCCGACACCGAGCGCCTGTATGCCGCTCTCCACGATCGCTCCTGGCGCCTGGGACGCGCGCGGGCCTGGTCGCTGGTGGCCAACGAGACGGGCCTGAGGCGCGCCATCAAGGCGGGCGCCCGGAATATCGCCATTTTCACCGCGGCCACCGACACCTTTGCCCGCCGGAACATCGGCATGTCGGTCAAGCAGTCCCTGCAGCAGTTTTCCCGCATTGTTCCCGAGGCCCATCGCCGCGGCATGGAAGTGCGCGGCTATGTGTCCACCGCGTTCGGCTGCCCGTTCGAGGGCAAGGTCCGGCCGTCCCGCGCGCTCAAGGTCGTCGAAGCGCTGCTCGGGCTGGGAGTCTCGCAGGTTTCCATCGGGGACACGATCGGCGTGGCCACGCCCCGGGACATCGAAGCCGTGATGCGTCCGGCGCTGGGGCTTGCCCCGCAGGAGAAGCTGGCGGGCCATTACCACGACACCCGGGGAACCGCTTTGGCCAATGCGCTCCGGTCGATCGAGCTGGGTATCCGCACGCTGGACAGTTCGGCGGGCGGTCTGGGCGGTTGCCCGTTCGCTCCCGGCGCCGCGGGCAATCTGGCCACCGAGGACCTGGTGTACATGCTCGAAGGCATGGGACTTCGCACGGGCATCGACCTGGACGCCGTGGCGCGGCTCAGTGTCGGGTTCTCCCGTTTCCTGCGCAAGCCGCCGGCTTCGCGCTACGTGGCTGCGTTTGCCGCCTCGTGCGACCGCTCGCGTTCCCGTAAACGCTGATCGCCGCCCCGCTCGCCGACCGCCGATGCTGGCATGAAAGCCGCAAATGTGCGCGGTCGGAGAGCTCTATGGACGGCGACACGTTGAACAGGATCCGGCAGTCGCTTCTCGCCCGCAGGGATCAGCTGGGCGTGGGCGAAACTTTCGACAGGGAGCGGGACATGAAACCCATGAACGAGAACCAGGCCGAAATCGTCGACATGGCGCAGGCCTTGGAGCAGCTGGAGCGCGAGCAGTCGTTGGCCGAGCAGGAGCGCAAGGAACTGATCGCCATCGAGCGTGCGCTGGCCAAGATGGCATCCGGCAACTTCGGCACCTGCGAAGACTGCGAGGAGGAGATCCCCCAGCGCCGGCTGACCGTGTTGCCCGAGGCCCGGCTGTGCGCCAAGTGCCAGGAAATCGAGGAACGCCAGCAGAGCCGCGTGATGCGTGGCGGTGGGGCGGCCGTGGCCCGCTGATTGCTTGGTGCTGGGTCCGGAGGGCCTTCCCCATGGCTGTCGAGCGTCCCATTCCTTTGCGTCCTACTGAAGACCTGGTCCGCAAGATCCGAGGCGACCTGGACCGAGCGCTCGAGGCGTTCGACATGCGCGCCTGGACCCAGGAAGTTGAACGGTTTGGTCGCGAGCGGCCGTTCCCGATGGCTTTGGCCGCCCTGACCGTGGGCGTGGCCTCGGGGATCCTGATGCGACGAGTGGTTTCGTCGAGCGAGCGGCGCTGAGATGAGGGAAGAAGCCTCGATCAGTCGCTGGAGCGAACTGAGGCGGGAGCTTTTCACCTTGGCGGCACTCCTGGGATGCGTGGCCCCGGCATGGACCCCACGTTTATTCCCCAAGGACTTGACTCAACGCGTTAGTTCATTTAGCAACTCTCCAGCGGTTCCGTTCGTGCTTTTTGCATCGGGCACTCCGCAACGAAATGGCCTTTCGGATCGGGCGCGGATTCGTCGAGCTCCATGATTTCAACAACTTGAGGTCGGCACTGAGTTTGCGTTAACGCGCCCCGGTGACCAGGGGGGGAGTGAACGCATGAGGAAGAGCGGGGGGGGTCGAGGTTCTGGGCTGTCGCTCAAGCTCCGCCTTGGGCTTCTGGTGGCGTGCCTGCTGGGCTGTTCGCTTCTCTTTTCGATGGCGGTGCTGCACCGTCTGCATCGGCAGGCCCTGTTCGAGGAGCGGGCGCTGGTGGAGGCGCGGGCCGAGGTGGGGCGTGCCCGGGGCATGCACCAGGCAGTGCTGGAGCTGGAGAAGCTTCGAGCAGCCGAGAGTCCCGAGCTCGCAGTGGCCGAATCCACCGCCCTGGCGCGCCTGGATTATTTTGCGGCCGACACGAACGCCGTGCAGGACACCGCCCTCCTGGCTTCGATCCAGCATTCTTTCCATCAGTACCTGAAGAGCCTCCAGGTGCCTGGCGCGTGGACTCCGGGCGCCTTGCCTTTGAAGCGTCTGGAGGCCGAGCTTTCCTCCTGGCTCGATCACCGCGTCGACGACGAGCAAAGCATCAGTGTGCTGGAAGCCCGCCAGGAAAAACGCGACTTCCGGATCGCGGCGGCTGCGACCGTCCTCTTTGCGGCGGTCCTCCTCTTTGTTTCCTATGAAATCATCCGGGTCATCGTGCGGCCTCTGGAAGCCCTGGGAAGCACGCTGGATCGTGTGGACCTGGAAGGGGACCTGGACCGGATCGCCCTGCCCCACGCCCACTGGCTGGCCCCTGAAATTACCGGCGTGGCCCGGAGCTTTGAGCAGCTGCTGTTGCGGCTCAAGGGTTACCGCGCCTTGAACGTGCGCCGCCTCCTGATGGAAAAGCGCCGTGCCGAGATCATTGCCGCATCGACCCTCGATGGCATCTTCCTGCTCCGGGATGTGAACCTGCTTTATGCCAATCCGGTGGGCGAACGCATCCTGAACCTCGAGGCAGGCACCCTGCAACGGGGCATCGTGAACCTGCTGGCCGCGCCCGAGCAGGCCTCCACGCCCGAAGAACGTCGCGGCTGGCAGGCCTTGCAGAAGGTGCAGGGCACCAGCATGCCGTTTGAGCTGTCGGTCAAGCAGGAGCATGGGCCGACGCTCTGGTACCTGCTGGAAGCTTTTCCCATTTCCGACGAGCTGATTGCCCGGATCGAGCACACGCTGCCGGGCGCGGACGCGGGCGTCCTGGAACAGTGGCAGGCCAGGACCATGATCCTGGCCCGCGACGTGACCCTGGTGCGCGAAAGCCAGGACGCCAAGGGAGCCTTCCTGGCGTCACTTTCGCACGAGGTCAAGACGCCGGTCACGAGCCTCACCATGGCTACCCGGCTGCTCAAGAAGTCGGTCGACCAGTTCCCGAACCCGACCCATCGAGCCCTGGTGCAGACCTGCGCCGACGATGTGGACCGGCTTCGTGTGCTTCTGGACGACCTGCTTTCGGCCACCACCTTCGACAACCTCACGCAGCGACTGATGGTGAAGCGCAGCGATCTGGGCAAGCTGCTCAAGCAGTCCGTGCAGCACTTCCAGCCCGAGGCTTTTGGTCGGGGCGTCGAGATGGTGTACACCCCGCCGCCCCAGGCCGCGGGCGGCGCGCTGATCGAGATGGATGCCACCAAGGTGTCCTGGGCGCTGTCGAACCTGCTGACCAACGCGCTGAGGCACACGCCGCGCGGAGGCCGGGTGACCGCGCGACTTTCGGTCTCCGAGAAGAGCGTCGAGGTCCGCATCCGCGATACGGGTCCCGGAATTCCCCGCGACCGTCTGGAGCGCATCTTCGACAAGTTCAATGCGTCGTATGACCTGCGCGTGGCCCGCACCGGCAGCGTGGGCATGGGCCTGGCCATCGCCAAGGAGATCGTGATGGCGCACGGCGGCCGCATCTGGGTGCAGAGCGAGCCCGGGCACGGTGCCGAGTTCGCCTTTGAGCTGCCGTTGCAGCCCACGGAACCCCCCAAGTCTTTGAAGACGGAAACCGCAAGACAACAAGGAGAATACAGTGGCGCGATTGCTCGTGGTTGATGACGAGAAGAGCATTCTGAGCACGATGGAGGCTGTCCTGAAGGAGCAGGGACACCAGGTCGAGACGGCCGAAAGCGGTGAGATGGCCATCGCCCTGATGCGCCGGCAGGTGCCCGAAATCCTGCTCACGGACCTTCGCATGGACGGCATGAGCGGCCTGGACCTGCTGGGCAAGGCGCGCGAATACTTTCCGTCGGCCACGGTGGTCATCATGACCGCCTACGGCAGCATCGACACGGCGGTGGCGGCCATGAGGAACGGAGCCTACGATTACCTGGTCAAGCCCTTCACCCCTGAGCAGGTCGAGCACCTGATCACGCGGATCGAGGAGTTCCGGCGCCTGCGCGACGAGAACAGCCGTCTGCGCGACCAGGTGGACGTGCTCTCCGAGCCACAGACAATCGCCAGCAAGAATCCCAAGATGCAGAAGCTGCTTGAGACGGCCAAGAAGGTCGCTGCCACCGACTCCTCGGTGCTGGTCACCGGTGAAAGCGGCACCGGCAAGACGCTGCTGGCCAAGACGATCCACGACTGCAGTCCAAGGGCCGGCAAACCGTTCGCGGTGGTGAACTGCGCCACCCTGTCCGAGAACCTCCTGGAAAGCGAACTGTTCGGCCACGTGCGGGGCGCGTTCACGGGTGCGGTGAAGGACAAGATGGGTCGGCTCCAGGCGGCCGACACCGGCACGGTGTTCCTGGACGAGATCGGCGAGATTTCGCCGCACCTGCAGACCAAGCTGCTGCGCTTCCTGCAGGAACGCGAGTTCGAGCGGGTGGGCGACACCAAGACGGTGCGCGTGGACGTGCGGATCATCGCGGCCACCAACAAGGACCTGGAGCGCGAGGTGCGGGATGCCCGTTTCCGCGAGGACCTGTATTTCCGCCTGAACGTGATCGACCTGCACATGCCGTCGCTGCGCCAGCGGCCGGAGGACATCCTGGAGCTGGCCGAAACGCTCCTGGCCCGCTCGTTCGGCGTGACCGGGCGCAAGCCCCGGCCGCTGGACGAACCGGCCAAGCGCGCCATCCTGGCCTACTCGTGGCCAGGCAACATCCGCGAGCTCAAGAACGCGCTGGAGCGGGCGGCCATCCTTTGCACGGGCGACTTCGTCACCGTGGACGACCTGCCCGAACGTGTCCTGGAACAGAGTCTGCCGGTGTCCTCATTGCCCGGAGGCGCACCCAGCCTGGCCATCGCGCCTTCGGACGCCATGAGCCTGGAATCGCTCGAAAAGGTGCACATTCAGCAGGTGCTGGGCACCGCCCGCACCCTCGAGGAGGCGGCCAGCATCCTGGGCATCAACCTTTCCACGCTGTGGCGCAAGCGGCGGCGCTACGGGCTGGAATGACCCCTGGGCATCCGGTTTGCACCGGGTGTCAGTGGACCGCATTGGAACTGCGGTGTCTTGATCGTGGTGTCGCGCGGCAGTCATCGTTCCTCCGGAAACCGTTTCACGGGAGGCCGGTCGAGATGACTGCCGCGCCTGTTTTTTGGGCCCTGGAACTTCCCGCCGGGCCCGCGTTGCAAAGTCGAGCGCTGCAATGGGGCCCGCTGCTTTTCGGGCGGCTGGGGAGCCGCTTCGGGGTCCTGTCCTGCGCCGGATGGCCGTCCGGGTGCGAATGCGGGCTGGCACCCCGGTTGCACAACGGCTGGCGCCGCTGCACCCATGCAGCGGCGAAATTCCAGGGGAGGAAAAACCAAGTGTCATTCAAACCAAGCATTCTGTTCCTGATGTGCGCCCTTTCTTTCGGGGCCAGCGCGTTCGCTGACGACGGCCACGGCAAGGGTCCGGGGGGTGGAGACGGCAACGGAGACGGGGGTGCACCCCAGGTCACCCGCGCCATGAGCTGGGTGGACTTCAAGGAAGCCTGCGTTCATCCCAGCCAGTTCGGCAGCCAGCGCGCTCCGCAGAACATCAAGGTGATGTGCACCAACTCGCAGACCAGCTGGGTGGCATCGGCTTCGGGCGAGGTGAACCTGCAGAGCACCCGCCAGGTCACCGTGTCCGTGACCTCCGACAAGTACCATGTCGCGCCCGCCGTGATGGATGTGCCGGTTTACGCCAAGGTGGGCAGCTGCGCCCGCTTCAAGGAGGTCACCGAGATCTACACGGCTCCCGAGCGCGTCGTGAGCTGCGAGGAGATCATGGAGTTCAAGGGTGAGCTGGGCGAGTTCTGCGCGGGCGAACTCGACAAGGGCAAAGGCGCCAATCCCCGGCTGGTGCAGACCACCGAAACCGGTCGCATGATCGACACCTGCGGCGGCGTCACCAACGGTGTGGCTCCGAAAGAAGGCGGCAAGCCCGGAGTCTGAGCAGTGCCCAGGGTCCTGGCCGCCCGTGAGGGAAAGGTCAGGACCCTGTCTTTTTTCCTGAAGTTCCCGTGACCGGGAGAGGGGGTTAGCGTGAAGGTGGCTTGGGCATTCCTGGTGATCTCCGCAGGGTGTTGCTGGACCGGTTGCGCGCGGCCCACCTCTGACCCCGCGACCCGGCAAAATGGCCGCCAGGAGGTGAGACCGCCCTTGCGTCCGGGCAGCCGCGGGCGCTCGGTGATCTCGGACTACGGCCCCCTCAGGGTGCGCGCAGGGGCGATCGAGGAGGGCGAGGTGCCCGAGTCCAAGCGACCTTGGTCGGCCTACTACTACCCCCTCAAGGACACGGCGCTTTTTGGCGACGGGCAGGGAAACCTGGCCAAGGACTCGCCGCTGGCCAAGTACGACCAGTACTCGGTCCGGAGGACGCCGGCGGTGCCCAAACAGGCCGCCGCCTGGGAACGTGACACCTGGCAGAAGGGGGGCCGCGAGGCCCAGGGCTGGGAGGGTCTGTGCAACGCGTGGGCCTTTGCCTCGCTTCTTTCGCCCGCGCCCCTGGCTTCGCGCACCGTCATGGGCATCACCTTCAGCGTGGGCGACCAGAAGGCGCTGCTTCTCAAGACCTATGAGTCGACCGAGGCCCTGGTGCACTACGGGCGAAACTTCGAGGCCGGCCCCGATGCGGATTGGAACGTGGTGTACCCCGAGGAGTTCCACCGGTTCCTGCAGGTCCAGCTTTTCGAGAAGAAGCAGCCCTTCATCATGGACGCCGATGCCACAGGCCAGATCTGGAATTACCCGGTCCACTACGCCCGCACGGAGGTGACTGCCGACCCGCACGATCCCGGGCGGGTCCACGTCCGCGCGCAGGTGCTGGCCTCAGGCATGCTGGAGCGGCGTTACCGCGACTCCATCGAGGTGCCGGCGCATCCCTTCGAGTACACCTACGACCTGGTGGGGAACCCGCGATCCGACGGTACGCTCGACGTCGTGTACGGCGAATGGAAAGGGGACTCCTACTCCAAGATGCACCCCAATTACCTGATTCCGATGCCCCAGGAGCTGCAACGGGCCAGCGCGAATCCAGAAATCGACACCGGGCTGGTGGACGAGATTCTGGGCAATCCGGGTTGACCCCCACGGCGAACTCGGGTTGGATCAAGGCCGATGGCAACCCTGCGGCTGATCCTGACCACCCTCTGGTTCTTCCTTTCCTGCCTGGCGGGGTTCTTCATGGCCCTGGTGCGCTGGGGCGACCTGAACGTGGTCTCGGACATTGGACGGATCATGTCCGTCGGGATGCTGCCGCTGGCCCGGGTGAGGGTCGAGCTGGAGGGCGCCGAGCACCTCGGAGAAGCCAATCGCCCGTGCCTCTACCTGGGCAACCACCAGAGCGCCTTTGATCTTCCTGTCTACGGCACCTTTGGGCTGCGTCGCACCGTGGCCGTGGGCAAGCGCGAGCTGAATTGGGTGCCGCTTTTCAATCTGGCCTGGATGGCCACAGGAAACATTTCCATCGACCGGGGCAACCGGAGCCGCGCCATGGCCAGCCTCGAGAAGGCCGCGCGCCTGATCCGGGAGCGCCGGGCCTCGGTGCTGCTGTTTCCGGAAGGCACGCGCAACCGGACGGATCAGCCGCTGTTGCCGTTCAAGAAGGGGGCGTTCCACCTGGCCATCGCTGCGCAGGTCCCCATCGTTCCGATCGTGATCTCGGATTACCGGCCCATGTTCCGCAAGGGGCGCTTCGGCCAAGGAGTGGTCCGGGTCAAGGTGCTGCCCCCGGTTCCCACCCAGGGTGTTGCTCGCGAAGAGGTGGACGGGCTCAGCCAGAAGGTGCGCGAGTCCATGCTCCAGGCCTTGGCCGACCTCAAGACTGCCGCCCAGGCTTGACCGTAGATCAGTTCAGGGGGGGCATGCCGTCGCAGCCTTCCCAGGCCGCGCGGATGGCGCTGCGGTTGAGCATGTCGGCCGCGTCCTGCGCCAGCTTCGGGTTCCCGATGACCTCGGTACAGGCCTCGGGTCCTGAGGCCCCGTACTTGACCTCGAACAGCAGGCGACGATCCGAGCCCTTCAAATAGTAGATCTTGTCGTCCATGCCGTTGCCGTTCCGCAACGTCACGCACACGGGTTCTCGCGGCGGAGTACTTTTCATGGCCGCGTTCATGGCGCGCGCCAGGCGGTTCCATTCGTCCAGCGGGAGCGGACCGAAGTCCTCGCGGAAGCGGCACCGGTTGCGGTCCACCTCGTAATGCCCGGTGACCTTGATCTTGACGGTGATGACGTAGTGGTCGACGCCCTCCACGACGGCTCCGTCCCAGCCTGCGGCCTCCTCGAGGGTCGGGATCTGCTGGTCGCGCCCCAGGTCGGCGGCGTCCTTCATTTCGCAGCCCACCAGCGAAGTCGCGCCTAGCGCGATGAGAAGTCCCCAGTTCCTGCGAGTTCCAGCAAGCCTGCGCATGTTTGACGAATCCCCCGGTCCGTCGGAATGCAATCGGGGTGCCGGCTTTGCCATCGCCCTGAACGGACTCGGGGCGCCGGCTCCGGGGGTAAGAGTCATCTTCCCGGTTCCGACGCCCCGAGGGCGGGCATTGCAGCTTGGAGGTGAACGGCCGGTGCTGAGCTCAGCGCACCGAGGGATTCACCTTGCAGGTGCCCGCATCGCACACGGGCGGAGCGGAATTGGACTGGAACCCGCGCAGCCCGGGGCAGCCGACCCGGGTCAGCTGGGCGCCGCAGACCTGGCGGGCCTCCTGGAGGCCGGCCACCAGCCGGTCCTGCGCATCATGCACCAATGCCGCGTTGGCCACGGGAAGCGTCGGAACCCAGGTGCAGTTCTCGAGCGCCACGTAGCCCACGGCCTGGGGCGGAATCGGGGCATAGCTGTTGTCCAGGTAGGTGCAGTCCGCGTCCTTCTGGCAACCGGTCAGCGCCCCGTAGAGGGACTCGACCGCCTGGGCGCGTTCCAGGCAGCTGCTCGGGAACGGCGTCGGGTAGTGACGTTTGGCCAGGACCAGCACCGCCTGGTGCAGGCTCGAGGCAGGGCCCTGCTTGCCGCCGATCGCGCAGAACTGCTTGCCCTGGTAGCGCGACAGCTCGCGCGGGTCACCGCCGCGCGAGAAGGAAAGCTGCTCCTCGCGGGAATCTTCGGTCTGCAGGTCCTCGCAGCGTACACTCTGCTGCGACAGGATGGCGGGGTCCTGGATCAGGGTGTCGAGGTTGCCCTTGACCGTCTCCAGCTCGTCCGCTTCGATCTGGCCGCCCCAGGTCTCGCCGTGCGGGCCGGGGCCCACCTCGAAGCGTCCCGACTCCAGGAGCGTGAAGCCGTAGGCCCCCACGCAGGATTCGGGCGCGGTCCCGGTGGGACACGAGGCCTTGAGGTGCAGTTTCCAGCTGGCTGGCGGGAGCTGTTTGCCCGTGGCGGCCGCCGGCCTGGGGCCGGTGGTCTGGCTGGAGCAGGCCCCCAGGAGGAGGGCAAGGGCGGGTGCCGTCGCAAGAAGCTTCAGGTTTGGACGCATGGGAAACGGTCTCCTTGGAAAAGGGTTGGTGACTCGAACGCGGGGGCGCGTTGTGCAACCGATGTGCCGCGGCTAAAATACGTGTCATGGTCCAGGGGCATTTTCCGGCGCGCGTGGTGGTTCTGCTCGTCCTGCTTTGTGTCGGTATTTCCGCGTGTTCTGGCGCAAAGCCCGCGCCGCGCGGGATTGGAAAAATATTTCCGCATCACCTGCAGGTGCGGCGCCCCGCGGGGCCGGGAGCCGATCCTCATGCGGTGCCCGGCGACGCGGATTACACGAGCCGGCCATTGCCGGATGCAAAGCTGGACTGCGCTGGCGTGGCGACCCTGTTCACGAAGCTGGATCACGCGGCGCTTCGGGCTTGCCTGGGCTCGATCCGCGAAACGCGCTTCGTGCGGTACCGCCTGCATCCCGAGGCCGAGCCCTGGCTGGAGCTCCTGGATACCGAAGATGCGCCGGCCTGCCTGGCGGCCACGCTGCCGCGGATTCCGGTGCCCCGGGAAATGATCTTCATGGCCCGCCCCGATCAGCGCATGGAATGCTTTGCCACGCGCCTGGACCTGGAGGCGGGCCTGGTTTTCGGGGTTCGGATGCCCTGGAAAAAGTGGAACCTGCGGGTCGACTTTCCCCTGGTCCCCCCGCCTGCCGATCACGCCGCCCTGGACCGCTGGCTCGGGGCCGCGGCCCTGACCCCGCTTTTTTCGGGGGATCGGGGCGAGCTGCCATCGCGCCGGCTCTCCGACGCCCTTTGTCGGCAGTGTCTGGGCGAGGAGGCGTTCAACCAAGGCCTGCGGGACGAGGGCGAATGGCCTTGAGCCGGTCCGGGCCCTTGGGTTAGGTTGCCGCCACTATGTCATTCTGGATCATCGTCAGCTGGGTTTCCGTTGCCGTCCTGACCGCGATCAACGTCGTGGTTTTCCTGAAGCTGAAGCAGGCCAGCGATCAGATGCTCAAGATGGCCTTCCCGAACGCCAAGAACATGGGCGATGCGCTGGCGCAGATGCAGGGAATGATGGGCGGGATGCGCGGAGGAATGCCCGGTGGAATGCCGGGCGCGCGGGGCGGCCAGAACATGGAAGCCCAGCTCAAGGCTGCCATGGACATGCTCAAGAATTCGCAGAAGTCCGGGAAGCGCCGCTGAGGCGCTTTTTTTCCCGGAGTCGTTGCCGCTGACGGTCCAGCAGAAGCCCGAACAGGCGCTGCAGCTCCTCGGCCACGGGAACTTTCTCGCCCAGGCCCGCCAGCGAAAGTCCGATGGACTCGATGGTCGACACGCATTCCTTGCGAGGCTCCCTGCGCAGCTCCCGGTAGAGTGAGGGTTCGCGCGGCACCAGGATCGTGCGCCTCAGCTTCAGCAGCCAGGCGTTGCGCCACCAGAGCGTCTTGGCCTGGCTCCAGGTGCCATCCAGGATGACGATGCCTTCCAGCCCGGCCTGGACCGCGTCGTGGTCCGGGAGTGGCTGGCCGGTCTTGTCCACCAGAGCGGCGCTGCGACGACTCTGGCCGCGCAGGCCGCTGCCCAGGTAGAGCACGGCCCAGCGTTTGGGGTCGGCTTCGCGTCCCAGGGCGTGGCCCAGGTTGCGCCAGGAAAGGCCGATCTTGAGCGTGGAGTTGGGCAGTGCCAGGTGCGCCAGGCGGGCCGAGCCCAGCTCCTTGTCGGGCTCCTGGGGGTGCTGCAGGATCAGGACATGCAGCCGGGTGGTGACCGGGCGGACCTCCGCGCAGACGCAC
>CANFHS010000029.1 GCA_947446835.1 Bacteriovoracaceae bacterium | reverse complement strand
TGCAGGTTGACCTGCAGGGCGTAGGGCACATGTTCCACCCCGCCGGAGGCCACGTCGTAGGCCGCGCCGGTCAGGGGGGCCGACCGCTCGGTGGTCATCAACAGGCCCTGGACGCCGAAAAAGGCCGCGGTCCTGAAGATGGCGCCGATATTCTGGGGGTCCTGGAGGCTGTCCAGGGCCAGCCAGAGCCCCTTGCCGCCGGCCCGGTCGCGGGCCCCGCGGAACAGCTCCTGCGCGGTCACGGCGGGCTTTTCGCGCACCACCGCGTGGGCAGCGCTGATTCGGCCCGCGTCGGGCTTGGCCGAGCGCTGCTGGCGCCCCCCGCGCGGCTCATGGGCCGCTCCCCCCGAACCGGTGTGCACCTGGACCTTGCGCTCGCGCGCCAGGCGGGCCACCTGTTCCCAGGCATCGCCGGCGGCGTCGGTGGCGCCTTTCATGGCGCCTGACGGCGGAAGAGCCACCCGGATCACGTCCGAGGGACGGGTTTCCAGGGCGGCGATGATGCTGTGCGGGTTGCGGATCTGAAGCGGTTCGTGACTCACGGACTCCGGCTTACGCCGAGAGTTCCGCCGCTGCAAGCTCGCGAAGAATGGCTTCGGCCGCCGCCCGCGGATCCTGGGCCTGGGTGATGGGACGACCCACCACCACGGCGTCGGCTCCCGCAACACGGGCCTCGGCGGGAGTCATGACCCGGGCCTGGTCGTTGGACTGCGTGCCGGAAGGGCGGATTCCCGGCACCACCTTGTAGAGTCCGGGTGCCGATTCCATGATCCCCGGCAGCTCGTGGGCGCTGCAGACCACCCCGTCCGCGCCCCAGCCGGCAGCGTGCTGCACCAGCCCCTGCACGGAATCCGAGGCATCGACCGCATGACCCGTGAGGGCCTGGGTGACTTCGGCCCAGCGCAGGTCATCGAACGAGGTCAGCACGCTGACCCCCAGGATCTTGGGCCGGAGCGAAGGGATTTCGCCCAGCTCCTGGGCCACGGCCTTGACCATCTGGCTGCCCCCGGCCAGGTGCAGGGTGAACATTTCGACGTGCATGAGGGCTGCCTGCTTGGCGGCACGGGCCACGGTGTTGGGAATGTCGTGGAACTTGAGGTCCAGGAAGATGCGACATTTGCGGTGCACGAGCTCGCGCACGATCTCGGGCCCGCCCGCCAGGAACAGCTCGAAACCCACCTTGTAGATGACCGGCAATCCCTCCAGCTTTTCGACCAGGTGGTAGGCCTGGTCGGCGCGGGGGTAATCCAGTGCAACGATGAGGTCGGTCGAGCGGCGGGTATGAGGCATGGCGGTTTCCTCAGTAGGCCCTAGCAAAAACCGCGCGGACGTTGTTGCCCTTCTGCCCCGTGATGACACAGGGACCCGACTCGGGGATCAGGTTGTATTCCTTGTCGAGCGGCAGGCAGCGAACGGTGGCCTTGGTCTCTTCCTTCAGCTTCTCTTCCGACTCGCGGCTCTGGCTCCAGGCGCCCACGAAGAAGCCCCCTTCGTCGTCCAGACGCTTCTTGAGCTCGTCGTAGGACTCCACCCGGTGGGTGTTGGCCTCACGGAAGTCCCGGGCTTTCTGCAGCAGTTCGCGCTGCATGTCGGCCAGCATCTGGCCGACCACCTGGGGCGCCTCGTCCAGGCTCACGAACTGCTTCTGCCCCAGGTCGCGGCGGGTGATGACGACCTGGTTCTTTTCCAGATCGCGCGGACCCACTTCGATCCGGACGGGCATGCCCAACAGCTCGTATTCATGGAATTTCCAGCCGGCCTGCTTCTGCTCGTCGCGGTCCACGATGACGCCCACGTCGTAACCCAGGGCGCGCACCGAGGCGCTTTCCTGGATGGCCGCGGCCAGCTTGTCCGAAACCTCCAGGACCCGGGCCTTGTGCTCGGCCTTGGCCAGGATGGGCACGATGGCCACATGGGTCTGCGCCAGGCGGGGCGGCAGGACCAGGCCCTTGTCGTCGGAATGGGTCATGATCATGCCGCCGATGAGACGGGTCGACACGCCCCAGCTGGTCTGGTGGACCAGCTTCTGCTTGGAGTCCTTGTCCAGGAACTGGGTGTTGAAGGCCGCCGCAAAGTTGGTGGACAGGTTGTGGGAGGTGCCCGCCTGGAGCGCCTTCTTGTCCTGCATCATGGCTTCGATGGAATAGGTGCGCAGGGCGCCGGCGAATTTCTCGCTCTCCGACTTGCGTCCGGGCCAAACGGGCATGGCCAGCACGTTTTCAGCAAATTCGGTATAAACCTCGAGCATGAGGCGGGTTTCGGCTTCGGCTTCCTCGGCCGTGGCGTGGCAGGTATGGCCTTCCTGCCAGAGGAACTCGGTGGTCCTCAGGAACAGCCGGGTGCGCATTTCCCAGCGCACCACGTTGGCCCACTGGTTGATGAGCATGGGCAGATCCCGGTAGCTCTGGATCCACTTGGCGAACATGGAGTTGATGATGGTCTCGGAGGTGGGACGCACCACGAGCTTTTCTTCCAGGTCCTTGGCGCCCGCGTAGGTGACCACGGCGCACTGGGGAGCAAACCCCTCGACGTGCTCGGCTTCCTTCTTCAGGAAGCTTTCGGGAATGAAGAGCGGAAAATAGGCGTTCCGGACGCCGGTCTTCTTGATCCGGCCGTCCAGCTCACGCTGGATGCGTTCCCAGATCGAGTACCCGTTGGGGCGGATGACCATGCACCCTTTGACCGGGCTGTAGTCGGCAAGCTTCGCCTGGAGCACGATGTCCTGGTACCACTGGGAAAAATCCTGAACGCGGGGGGTGATTTTCTCGGCCATAATGGCCGCACCCTACGTCAGGGGCCCCGCGCGTGGCAAGCTGCCCGCCAAGGGGAACCCGCGCTCAGTCGCGGGCTTCGGAGGTCTCGATGCCGAAGGATTTGATCTTGCGGTGCAGGTGGCTGCGCTCCACCCCCAGGATGGAGGCGGTCCGGGACACGTTCCAGTCCTGCTCCTTCAGGGTCCGGAGGATGAAGTCCTTTTCAAACTCCTGCCGGGCATCCCGGAGGCTCCTGCCCGAGGCCAGGGCCGGGGCCTCGATTTCTGGGGCAGGGGCTTCGTCCTTCAGGTGATCCAGCAGGTCGGCCGCCGTCACGGGCTGCCCCTGCTCGTTTTCGGGGGTCAGGATCACCACCCGCTCGATCAGGTTCCTGAGCTCGCGCACGTTGCCTGGCCAGGGGTAGGCATCCAGCACCGAGCAACCTTCGGGGGTGAACGGGCGCTCGGGCTTGCCGTGGGCCGCCGAAAATTCCTTCATGAAGTGCTGGGCCAGCACGGGGATGTCTTCCTTGCGGTCCCGCAGGGGCGGAACCACGAAAGGAATGACGTTCAGCCGGTAAAACAGGTCTTCCCGGAAGTTCCCGCGGGCAATCTCGGCCTTCAGGTCCTTGTTCGTGGCCGCCACCACCCGGACTTCGACCGAGATGGTCTGGCTGCCGCCCACGCGCTCGAACTTCTGCTCCTGCAGGATGCGCAGGATCTTGGCCTGGGTCTTGAGCGACATGTCGCCGATCTCGTCCAGGAACAGCGTGCCCCCGTTGGCCAGGTCGAACTTGCCCCGCCTGAGCTGGGTGGCCCCCGTGAAGGCGCCCCGCTCGTGGCCGAAAAGCTCGCTCTCGATGAGCTCCTCGGGAATGGCCGCGCAGTTGACCTCGATGAAGGGCTTGTTGAACCGGGGCGAAAGCGCATGGATGGAATGCGCCACCAGCTCCTTGCCCGTGCCGTTTTCGCCCGTGATGAGCACCGACCCCGTGGTGGGCGCCACCCGCCGGATCAGGCTCTGGATGTGCTTCATGGGCGGGCTCTGGCCCACCAGGAGCTTGTGCTTGTGCACCTGGCGCCTGAGCGCCTGGTTTTCGCGCGACAATTCCTGGGCGCTGATGGAGTTCTGGAGCAGCACCAGCACGCGCTCCAGCGAAAGCGGCTTTTCGACGAAGTCGAAGGCGCCGAGCTTGACCGCGCGCACCGCGGTCTCGATGGTACCGTGGCCCGACATCATGACCACCGGAAGGTCGGGCCACTCGGCCTTGAGCTGTTTCAGGGTTTCCAGGCCGTCCTGCCCGGGCATCCAGATGTCGAGCATGACCGCGTCGGGGCGATCGGCGCGAAGCGCCTCCAGGCCCTCGGCTCCCGAGGCCGCCATCTGCACCCGGTACCCTTCGTCACGCAGGGCCCCACCCAGCGACTGCCGGATGGAGAGCTCGTCATCGATGATCAGGACCGAGCGGGACATGGGCCGAACCATGGCGGATCGAGGTGGGAAGCTCAATGGAAAACTGGGTGCCCTGGCCCGGCGCCGAGACCACCCGGATGAAGCCGTCGTGGTCGTTGACGATGCGCTTGGCAATGGCCAGGCCCAGGCCGCTTCCTTCGGTCTTGGTCGAGAAGTAGGGCTCGAACACCTGGTCGCGAACCTCTTCGGTCATGCCGGGTCCCGAATCCCGCACCGAGATCACGGCCATCTGCAGGGGCCCGTTGTAGTGGGTCTCCACCTCGACTTGCCGGGGGCGGCCGGCTGGCTGGCCCCGCAAGGCCGCCACCGCGTTGTCAAAAAGGTTGATGACCACCCGCTTGATCTGGTCGCGGTCGAATTCGAAGATGGGCAGCCGCGATTCGGGATGGAAGGTGAACCGGATGGCGGGATGGGCCGTTTCATAGAGCCCCAGCACCTCGCGCAGGGCGACGTTCAGGTCGTTCGGGGCCGGAGTCACCTCGGGGAAGCGGGCAAAGCTGGAGAACTCGTTGACCATCTCCTTGAGCTCGTCGGTGTGGCGGATGATGGTCTCGGTGCATTCCTGCAGCAGTTCGCCGTCGCGGCCGCTGGAGCTGCCCAGGCGCCGCTGCAGGCGCTGCGCCGAAAGCTTGATGGGGGTCAGGGGATTCTTGATCTCGTGGGCAATGCGACGGGCCACCTCGCGCCAGGCGGTCTCGCGCTGCACCTTGATGAGGTAGGTCATGTCGTCGATGACCACGACCACCCCCCAGGGCAGACCCCCTGCCGACTCGTGAAGCGGCGAAACCACCGCCGACAGCGCCTTGGAACGCTCGCCGATGCGGAAGTTCCAGTGCACCACCTCGGGCGGCGAATCGGCACGCCCTCCCACGGGCGAAGGCTGGGTCAGGACCTGGCCGATGACGTCGGTCAGGGGCTCGGACTGGCCCAGCAGCAGCTCGCGGAAATTGCGGCCCAGCGCTTCCGCGGGGCCCATTTCCAGGAGGGCCGCGACGGCGCGGTTGAAGATGGTGAGCTCGCCTTCGCGATCGATGACGATGACGCCCGTTCCGACGTTGGCCAGCACCGCTTCGAGCTGGAGCCTGCGCTTTTCGAGGTCGCCTGAGGCCTGGGTCAGCCTGCGCCGATGGTCGCGCAGGTCCTGGGTCATGCGGTTGAACGAGTCCACGAGCAGGCGGATCTCGTCGTGACCCGTGCCCTGGATGGTCACGTCCAGGTCGCCCGCCCCCACCGCCTGGGCGCCCAGCACCAGGCGCTGCACAGGCTCGGTCAGCTCGCGGGCCATGTACAGGCCGATCCAGATGGCCACGAAGAGGATGACCAGGGTGATCATGATGAGGATGACCAGGTACATGCTCTTCATGGGGTACTTCAGCGGGTTGACGTCCTTGTAATCGTCAAAAACGCTGGCGATCTCGTCGACCTTGTTCACCAGGCTGACCGGGATGGCCGTGTCGACGACCAGGATGCCGTCGCCCCCCCCTCGTGCCGACGACTGGACCGGCACCAGGCAGCGGATCAGGTCGCCCGTGCCGATATGCTGGATGACCGACACCTTCTGGCCCGACAGCGCGCGGTCCAGAAGGTCCAGGCTGAGCCTGGGGTAGCGCTGCTGCGCGCTGGCGGATGCGAACCGGGTGGCCAGGAGCCGTTCCTCCAGCACGCCCGGGTAGAATTCGACCGCATCCAGGGCCAGGAGGTCTCGCTGGGCCTCCAGGAAAGGAGACAGCCAGGCCGGAACGCCGCCGGTGGCCGAAAGCACCCGGCCCCGGGGCTCCTGCAGGAGGCGGACCCCCACGTTCCTGGCCAGGTGCTCGGCAAAGTGCATCGCGGTCTGGTCCGCGTTCCGATAGTAGGTGCGCGTGATGTCGAGCGAGGCCTGAAGCGTGTTCTGCACCTTGAGCGAGAACCATTTGTCGAAGCTCGAGTTGATGTAGGCCGCCGAGATGACAAACAGCGCCAACGTCGGGATGGCTGAAAAGCCCAGGAACGCGATGACGAGCTTGGTCTTCAGGCCCGAGCCCATGACCTTGCGACGGCGCTCCAGGAAGATCTTCCCGACGTTCCGGAACACCAGCCAGCACAGGCCGACCAGGATGATGATGTTCACGTTGAGCAATCCGAAGAAGAAGACCGAATTGACGAATGGCAGAGAGCTGGAAAGGCTGCTCAAGCGGAACTCGGCGATCGAAAGCAGCACGAAGAGGACCGCGAGCATCACCATGAGGAGACCTTCGCGACGACGCTTGAGGCGTTCGCGAGGATCCAGTGGTGGCATCGAAAGGTGCGTGTCGTTCACGTGCGAGAAATCTCCGACGACGAATTCAAAGAAGAAGTTTGAAAAAAAATTTGATCTCTTCTTGATCTGAACCAAATTGGATGTAACATCGAATTAAGTCGTTGGCTCTCAAGTCAACACTTCAACGGAGGATAAGAAAAATGGCGACCAAGAAAAAAGCCACCAAGAAGAAAACTGCCAAGAAAAAAACCGCTAAGAAGGCCAAGAAGAAGTAATTCTTCTCTTCTCAGTTTGTTTTGAAAAGCCCTGGGTCTCGGCCCGGGGCTTTTGTTTTTTGGCCTACCCATTTTTATCCAGAAACCCGCTCAAATGGGCTGGAAATGAAGGCCCTTTCAGGATCCAGCCCGAGTAGATCTGAAGCAGGTCGGCGCCCATCCGGATGCGCTCCAGGGCTTCTTCCTTGGACAGGATCCCGCCCACCGAAATGATCGGCCGCCGGGTCAGCGAGCGGACCACACGGAGCGACTCGCGGGACGCTTCGCGCACCGGAGCCCCGCTCCATCCTCCCGGAAGGGGAGCGTCCGGAGCCGTCGGCAAACGCCACTGACCCGCTTTCGTGTTGGTCAGGACCCAGCCTTCGACGCCCCAGGACTCACCCGCAGGCACGATTTCGGACAATGCGGCAGCGTCCAGCTCGGGAGCGAGCTTCAGGAACACGGGCGGACGACTCTTCCAGGGCGCGATGCGCTCTCGCACCGCCTCCACGATGGGCTGGAGCGCCTGGACGGTCTGCAAGGCGCGCAGCCCTGGAGTGTTGGGCGAGCTGACGTTGATGACCAGGTAGTCGGCCAGACCTTCGAACGGCGCCGCCGCCAGGGCGTAGTCCAGATGCGCCGACTCGGCCGGAGTGTCCTTGTTTTTGCCCAGGTTCACGCCCACGCGGAAGCCGGCCGGCAGGCGCCCCAGCGTCCGCTCCAGGCGGCGCGCCGCGGCCTCGGCTCCCTCGTTGTTGAAGCCCATGCGATTGAACAATGCATCGTGCGCGGGATCGCGGAACAGCCGCGGCCGATCGTTGCCCGGCTGGGGACGCGGGGTCAAGGTGCCGATCTCGGCAAACCCGAAGCCCAGATCCGGCAAGGCGCCCAGGATCTCGCAGTCCTTGTCCAGCCCCGCCGCCAGCCCCAGCCGCGAACGGAACACCAGGCCCAGCACCTGGGGCGCCCGGGGGCCCGGTTCAGCGCCGCGCGCCTGGATCCAGCTCGTGCCCGAAATTCCGCGGAGCCAGGCGCGCCCCAGGGCAAACGACCCCAGGATGCGGAGGCCCAGCAGCGTGGCCCGGTGGGCCTTTTCGGCATCCAGCAGGAAAAGGACTTTCCTGAGACCGAGCCACACCCACGACCGCAGCATGTGGCGTTACCCCGACTTCCGGCGGAAGGCCTGCATGAAGAACCCGTCGCAGGGGCCGGGACCCACATAACCCCCGGGGCCACGCTCAAAATCCGGGTGCTCGGCCAGGAAGGACTCCACCACTTCCAGGGTCTCGGCCTTGCGGAACGTGCAAACCCCGAAGGTGAGCTGCCCACCCGGCGCCACGAGATCGGAGTAAAGTCCCAGAAGCCGTTTCTGGATGCCGGGCATGCGTGCCAGCGCGTCGGGATCCTGACGCCACTTGATGTCGGGGTTTCGCCTCAGGATGCCCCAGCCGCTGCAGGGGGCATCGACCAGCACCGCCTGCGCGCGACGCCGGAAGCGCCTCACCGTCTCGGCTTCCTGGCCCACGCTGAGCGCCACCGCCTGGAAATTGTTGATGCCGGCGTGCTTGGCGCGGCGACGAAGCGCCTGAAGCTTCCGCATCGAAGTATCGTAGGCGTACACGCGCCCCTTGCCGCCCAGCAGATCGGCCAGGGCCAGCGTCTTGCCGCCGGCACCCGCGCAGGCGTCCACCACGGTCCAGGGCGGAACCTGGGCCGGAACTTCGGGCACCGCTTGCCCCACGCGGACCGCGCCGGGGGCTTCGGAAAGCAGGGGCCCGTAGAGTTCGGGCCAAAGCGCAAAGAGTGCCATGAGCTGCGAGCCTTCGTCCTGGATCTCGAAGTCGCCCCGCAAGGCGGCCTCGGTGCCCAGGATGGGCGCGTACCCGCCGAGACGCACACCCAGGGGCGAAATGTCCGAAACGGTGGTCCGGACCGGCAGCCGAGGCGCCAGCTCCTTGGCCAGGGCCGCGGGGCCCACGGCGCGCTTCGCCCGGAGTCCGAGCGGCGCCTCCACGCCCAGGGTGGCCGCCAACTGGCGCGCCCCTTCGGCGCCCCAGTCGCGCGTCCACTCCTCGTGCAGGGCCGGCGGAAAGTCTTCGGCCCGCGCCTTGGAGTAGCGGCGCGGTTCGAGCGTGCCCTCGAAGATGCGCTCGGCAATGCCCCGCGCGGCCGGCCACTCGGCCAATTGGGCCGCATCCAGGTTCCAGGGTTCGCCCGGGGCCACGCCCACGCCCGCGCACTCGGCCAGGGTGGTGGGCCGGAGCAGGATGGAGGGAACGGCCTGGGCCAGCAGGTTCTTGTGCTTGGGGGATGCCTTGGAAAGGGCCGAATCCAGATGGACCGGCGACGAGAAAAGCTCCTTCCAGAGCCCTTCAAAAGCCAGCATTTTGGGCGAGGCCTGGGGAATTTTCATCCCGAAGCTATGCCTCAGCCCTCGCCACTCAGCAAGGATTCCAGGATGCGCCGGTAGCTCGGGTACCGGGGCAACTGGGTGGCCCGGCAGCCTTCTTCGGTCCGATGCGAGCAGTCTTCCGAAGGGCAACCCAGGCGAACCGCATCGGCGAGCTCGGGGAAGTGCTTCTTCAGCTCTTCGGGCTTCACGTCCGCCAGGCCGAACTCACGGACGCCCGGCGTGTCGATCCAGACCGTGCCCTGGCCCGGCCCATCCAGCAGCACGGCCGAAGTGGTGGTGTGGCGGCCCTTGCCCGTGACCTCGCTGACCGTGCCTTCTTGCCCCACCGTATACCCCGTCAAGGCGCTCAGCACCGAGGTCTTGCCCACCCCCGAATGCCCGCAAAAGGCCACGGCCTGGCCCTGGAGCTTCACGCGCAGCTCATCGATCCCCACCTTGGCCCGGGCGCTGACTTCCAGCACCTCGAAGCCCAGGTCCCGGTAAACCTGCCAGGGCGGCGTCTCGGCCCCCTGGGGGCTTGTGCGCCACAGGTCGATCTTGTTGACCACGATGAGCGGCTCGATGTTCTGGGCCCGGGCCGCCACCAGGATCCGGTCAATGAGCCCGGGCGAAAAAGCCGGCTGCGTGGCCGCATCCACGATGGCCAGCCGATCCACGTTGGCCACGATGACGTGGACCACGGCATCCCGCTCGGGCGCAGGCCTGAGCAGGCGGTTCTTGCGCTCGCAGACGGCCGCCACGATGGCGGTGTCACCCACCCGCTCGGCCTTGACCCGATCGCCGACCGCCACCGGGGCCCGCTCCCGCACCGCGCCGCCTTTGCGAAGCACGGTGGAGCGGCGGTAAGCCGCCAGCATTTCCTCGACCGGAGCGCCGGGCTCGCGGTCCCAGCGGATGCGGCACTGGTTGGGGAACACCTCGGCCACGGTGGCGTTGGATTCCTCGGCATCCAGCAGGCGGGCCTTGGAATCCGGCCTTTTTTGGCCGTGGCGGTGCGTGCGCTGGGAATACTTTTCGTCATCGAGGAAGCCGTCCTCGCCCCGCCGGTACTTGGGTGCCATGCGCCTTAGGCCCTCACCGCATTCACCAGCGGTGGTAGGCCGGATGCCCGGGCTTGACGGCCACGAAGGTGCCCCGGCAGGTGGCCGTGACCTTGCCCTTGGCCGTGAGGGTGGCTTCGATGGTGGCCCGGTCGTCGGTGGAATCCACCACCCGGGCCGAAAGCGTCACGGGCCCGTCGGTGGGCGTGGGACGCAAAAGCTTGATGGCGTAATCGGCCGTCACCGTGCAGGGCGGGTGGTCCTGCCCGGCCTTTTTCATCAGGTGGTAGGCCGCAGTCCAATTGGAGTGGCAATCCAGGAGGGAGCCAATGATTCCGCCGTTCAACATGCCCGGAAAAGCCTCGTGATGGGCCTCGGGCTGGAAAGTGGCCACCACCTCGTCCCCCTGGGGGACGCTCCGCACGTGCAGGCCCTTGGGATTGGCGGGACCGCACCCGAAGCAGGTGCTGTGAGAGGCGTACTGTTCCTGGAGGCTCTTCATGCGTGCCTGACTCTAATCCAGGCCTCGTGTCCTTGGAAAGCCTTTGCTATACGAGCCCCATGGCCTACGAACCGAAGAAGATCGAGCCCAAGTGGCAGGAATTCTGGGACCGCGAGCAGGTTTTCCGCACCGAAGACCACACCTCAGGGAAGCCCAAATATTACATCCTGGACATGTTCCCCTACCCGTCCAGCTCGGGTCTGCACGTCGGCCACCCGGAAGGCTACACGGCCACCGACATCCTGGCCCGGTACAAGCGGGCGCGCGGCTTCAACGTGCTGCACCCCATGGGTTGGGACGCTTTTGGCCTGCCGGCCGAACAGTACGCCCTCCAAACGGGCGTCCACCCGGCCATCACCACTTCCAAGGCCATCGAGACCTTCCGCCGCCAGCTCAAGATGCTGGGCTTCAGCTACGACTGGAGCCGCGAAATTTCGACCTGCGATCCCGATTATTACAAATGGACGCAGTTCATCTTCCTGAAGCTCTGGGAAAAGGGCCTGGCCTACCGCAAGGAAGTGCCGGTGAACTGGTGCCCGGCGCTCAAGACCGTGCTGGCCAACGAGGAAGTCGTGGACGGCAAGTCCGAGCGCGGCGGACACCCCGTTTACCGCGTGCCCATGAAACAGTGGATGCTCCGGATCACCCAGTACGCCGAGCGACTGCTGCGGGACCTGGACAAGCTGGATTGGCCCGAAAGCACCAAGGAGCTGCAGCGCAACTGGATCGGCCGGAGCGAAGGCCTGCAGTGCCGCTTCCAGCTGGACGGCGGCCAGGGCGAGATCGAGATCTTCACCACCCGCCCGGACACCATCTTTGGCGCCACCTACATGGTGCTGGCGCCCGAGCATCCACTGGTCGAGAAGATCACCACGGCCCAGCAGAAGGCCACCGTGGACGCCTACCGGACCGAAGCCTCGCAGAAGAGCGAGATCGCCCGCCAGGACCAGTCCAAGGAAAAAACCGGTGCCTTTACCGGCGCCCACGCCCTGAACCCCTTCAACGGCGAGAAGATCCCGGTGTGGATCTCCGACTACGTGATGATGGGGTACGGCACGGGCGCGATCATGGCCGTTCCGGCCCATGACGACCGCGACCACGAGTTTGCCCGCAAGTTCGACCTGCCCATCCGCCAGGTCGTGCAGGCGCCCGAAGGCAATACCGACACCTGCTACGGCGGCGACGGCGTGGCCATCCACTCGGACTTCATCAATGGTCTGCCTTCGAAGGAGGCCATCCAGGCCGTCATCGGTCGGGCCGAAGAAAAAGCCATCGGCAAACGCACGGTGCAGTACCGCCTGCGCGACTGGCTGTTCTCGCGCCAGCGCTACTGGGGCGAGCCCTTCCCGATCCTCCACGACGAGTCCGGCCAGTCCATTGCCGTGGGCTACGAGGCCCTGCCCGTGGCCCTGCCCGACGTGAAGAGCTACGAGCCCACCGGCACCGGCGAAAGCCCGCTCGGCGCGATCACCGACTGGGTGAACGTGACGGGCCCCAGCGGCCAGAAGTTGAAGCGCGAAACCGACACGATGCCGGGTTCGGCCGGCTCGAGCTGGTACTTCCTGCGCTACATCGACCCGAAGAACACCCAGGCTGCCTTTTCGCCCGAGGCCGAGAAGTACTGGATGCCGGTTGACCTCTACCTGGGTGGCCCGGAACACGCCGTGGGGCACCTGCTCTACTCCCGGTTCTGGACCAAGGTGCTCTTTGACTGTGGACTTGTGACCCACGACGAGCCCTTCCAGAAGCTGGTCCACCAGGGAATGATCCTTGGCGAAGACGGCGAAAAGATGTCCAAGTCGCGCGGCAACGTCATCAACCCCGACACGGTGGTGGATCAGTACGGCGCCGACACGCTCCGGCTCTATGAAATGTTCATGGGCCCGCTGGACCGCGACAAGCCCTGGGACACCAAGGCCATCGAGGGCGTGTACCGCTTTGCCCAGCGCTCTTTCCGGCTCGTGACCGAGGCGCCCGAGGCCCCGGCCACCGACGATGACCGGAAGGTGACCCACAAGACCATCAAGAAAGTGACCGAGGACGTCGAGGGGCTGCGGTTCAACACCGCCATCAGCACCCTGATGGTGTTCGTGAACCACTTCACCAAGAACGACCGTCGGCCGAAGGAGTGCATGGTGCCCTTCGTGCAGTGCCTGCACCCGTTTGCGCCCCACCTGGCCGAAGAGCTTTGGGAACTGCTGGGCCAGAAGGGCCTTCAGCACTCGGCTTGGCCGAGCTTTGACCCGGCCTTGGCCAAGGACGACCAGATCACCATCGCCATCCAGGTGCTGGGCAAGACCCGCGGCACGGTGGACGTGGCTCCGGGCGCGGACCAGGCCACTGTGGAGGCGCTGGCGCGTGAGCTTTCGGCGGTCCAGAACCAGATCCAGGGCAAGACCGTCAAGAAGGTGATCTTCGTGCCCAACAAGATCCTGAACTTCGTGGTGGGCTGAGCGAGCGGGCCACCCGGCTCAGATTGCATGTGGTTAAATTACGCGGTAAAATAACCACATGCTAAAACGCCTTCTGGAGCCCACGGTCCGCGCCTCGCGCAAATCCATCCTCCTGCTTGGCCCCCGGCAGACGGGAAAATCCACCCTGATCCGGGGCCTGGGGCCCGATCTGTCCATCAACCTGGCGCATGAGCCCACGTTCCTGGCCTTCCTCAGAAACCCCCGGGAACTGGAAGAGCGTTTGAGAGGGGCCGCCACCCAGGGTGCGATCAGGACCGTATTCATCGATGAGGTGCAGCGGATTCCAAGCCTCCTGAACACGATCCAGGTGATCCTGGACGAGTGGGACGGCGCTCCGCGCTTCTGGCTGACGGGATCCAGCGCTCGCAAGCTGAAGCGCGGACAGGCCAATCTCCTTCCGGGCCGCCTGCACAGTTTTTCGCTGGGCCCCCTGGTGAGCCGGGAACTGGATCACGAGCTGGACACCCAGCTCGCCCTGGAAACGGGAACTCTGCCCGGCATCTACCTGGAATCGGATCGCAAGGAACGGCAGCGAACCCTTCGAAGCTACGCCTCCACTTACCTGAAGGAGGAAATCCAGGCGGAAAGCCTGACCCGGAACCTGGAGGGCTTTGCCCGCTTCCTTTCGGTCACAGCCGCATGCTCGGGGCAATTCCTGGACATGAGCAAACTGGCTTCCGCAGCCCAGGTCCCCCGCCAGACGTTGGTCAGGTATTTTGAGATCCTGGAAGACACGCTCCTCGTGCACCGCTGTCCGCCCTTTGCGCGAAGCGAACGAAAGCGCCTGCTTCAGCATCCGAAATTTTACCTATTCGATCTAGGCGTCCTGAACGGCCTGCTGGGCAACTTCAAGGCGTCCGAGGATCGAAAGGGAGCCTTGTTCGAGCACCTGGTTTTCAACCAGCTCCTGCAGACCAGCGCCACCTTGGATGCGGAACTCAGGATATCCACCTACCGGACGGAGCATGGCGCCGAGGTCGACTTCATCGTCGAAAAGGACGATGAAATTTGGGCGATCGAGGTGAAGGCCTCCTCCAATGTGGGACTTTCCGACCTGCGCGGCTTGAAAAGCTTCCAGGAATTCGTCGGAAGAAAGCGGATCCACGCCAGGGTGGCAACGTCGGGCACCGTAAGACGCGAAATCCAGGGGGTGCAAATCCTTCCCTGGCAAGAGCTGCTGCAGCAAATGGGTCTCTAAGCGAGCTGCCTCGACCCCAAGGCGAACCCGCCCAACGACCTCCCGCAATTACGGGCAGTTCAGGCTGGCGCCGTTGCCGGCCGTCAGGCTGCCCGCGCAGCGGTTGGTGATGTTCGACTGCACGCCGTTGGCACTCATGCTGTACGCCCCGGTGCCGACGTCCAGTTCGCGGGCATAGATCGTTCCGTCGAGCCAGAAGTTCGAGTTGTTCGAGCCGATATCGCCGCTCGAAGTGTAGATGTCGTGGCCGGTGAAATC
>CANFHS010000028.1 GCA_947446835.1 Bacteriovoracaceae bacterium | reverse complement strand
CGGTAGCCGGGGGTTCTTTCGGTGACGAGCGTGAGCCCGTTGCCGAAGACGGTTTTCTTGAAACGGGAAGGGTCCTTGCTCCGGGTCGCCATCAGAAGCTCAACCCCCCGGCAATGCCGTAGTAGGTCACCAGCCCCAGGCCCGAAGCCTGCGGTCCGCCCACCTTGACCAGGGCAAACTCCCCTTCGATATCCACCCGCGGCGCGACCGCCACCCGGGCCCCCAGATTGAAACCGTAGTCGTTCACCGTGCCGGACACGGCGGTGGTCGAAGCCGCGCCCTCGTATTGGAAATTGTAGAAGTTGAAGCTGCCCGTGATGGCCACGTTGGGGCCGTATCGCCAGGTCAACGGGACGCCGAGATCGATCTGGCGCACCGACAGGGTCTGCTTCACGTCCGAAGTGCCACCCGTGGTCGTGATGCCCAGCGTGCCTGTGCCGGAGGACTTGCCGTAATTGGCCAGGACGCCAACGGCCACCGAGCCCAGGCGCGCCACGAAGTACTTGCCCCCCAGCCGCCAGCCCGCGCTGTTGGAGCTGAACTGGGTGCCGAAGTTGAAGTCCGCCGACGGCGTCACGCCCGCGGTTCCAGTCAGGCCCAGGGCCCATCCCCGGAAGACCGAGCTGGTCTGGGTGCCGATCGAGGCCAGCGTGGTGCTGTCCACGACTGGAAACTGCCTGGACCCGTCGAGCGAAGCGGAAGCGCGGACGCGCCCCACGCCCAGCGGATCGGCCATCTGGTGACGCAGCAGCCCTCCCGGGGCCGAAGCGCAGGCGCCCAGCTGGGCCGACAACGCCGCCAGCACGACGGCTCGGGTCAACTTGCGGAGAACTCTCATGGTGCTTTCCTTCCGGTTTTCAGGCGCGACTTCCGGGCAACCCGGGCGCGAACTTCCTTCTCCACACGGCTCAACGTCTTCTTGAGCCGCGCCACATGGACCAGCCCCGTTCCCGGCACCGCCAGCGGCTGGGTGGTCACGCCGACCACGATGCCGGTCACCGGGGACCGGAGGCGGGTCACCATCCGGCCGAACGGGTTGAGCAACGAGCCCACCTCGTCGCCCCGGTACACGAGCTCGCCGGGACGGACCTCGAGGTTCAGGATTCCGCCCTGGGTGGCGCGGATCCAGTGGCTGTTCTTCACGATGACCTGGAACGGGGGCTTCTTGGCCTTGCGCTTGGCAGTCCACATCCCCTGGGCTTCCAGCACCGTCAGCACGCCGCGCAGCCCTTCGAGCGAAACTGAAGTCGAAAATCGGCGTGTTTCGCCCGCCTCGAACAGGATGGTCGGCACGCCGGCGTCAGTGGCTTCCCGGCGCAGGGAGCCCTTGGGCCCTTTCTGGTCGATGATGACCCGCGAACCGAAGCTTCGGGCCAAGGCCCGGCAGCGGGCGTCGGACATGTCGGCACGGACGTGCGGGAGGTTCTTTCGCCCTTCGGCCGCCGTGTGCAGGTCGATGCCGAAGTCGCAGTGGCGCACCACTTCCTGGAAAAGCCTCCAGGCCACGCGTTCCGCATTGTTGCCGCTGCGGGTGCCCGGAAAGAACCGGTTCAGGTCGCGGTGGTAGGGCAGGTAGCGCGACTGGGAAACGAAGCCCGGAATATTGACCACCGGAATGGCGATCAGGGTCCCGGCCAGGTTCTCGTGATCCAGATCGAAGATGAGACGACGGACAATGTCCACACCGTTGATCTCGTCGCCGTGGATGGCGGCCGTGACGTAGGCCGTTGGCCCCGGCTTGACCCCGCGGATCACCGTGACAGGAATCAGGATCGAGTTGGCGAGGAAGCTCTCGGAAACCTTCAAATAGATTTCCCGGGTCTCGCCCGCCGCAACGCGTATCCCGCTGATTTGGAAGGCGGTTCCGCTTGAGTCCACTCGCCCTTTATCATAGAGCCATCTGTAGCCATGACGGGAAAGAAATTGAGCGGCAAGCCGGGCACCTCGCCAAAGCGCGCCAAAAAACCGTCAAAGACCGCCCCGAAGGTGCTCGAGCCCGAAATCCTGCCCGAAGAAGAGTCCGACGCCCCGGCCGAATCGCCCGAACCCGACGAAGCCGACTGGGCCGCGGAGGCCGATGCTGCTCCGGCCCCGTCGTTGCCCGCGACCCGTGGGGCAGCGCCCACCGACCTGACCGAGCCCGAAGTCACGGCGGTCAGCACCACTGACCCTCTGCGCCGGTACCTGGAAGAAATCCGGCGACACCCCCTCCTGGACCCGGAGACCGAGTTCAATCTGGCGGTCAAGCTCCGCGACACGGGCGACCTCGACGCGGCCAAGCGCCTGGTGCAGGCCAATCTGCGCCTGGTGGTCAAGATCGCCCTCGAGTACCGCAGCTTTTACACGAACCTTCTGGACCTGGTCCAGGAAGGCAACATCGGACTGATGAAGGCCGTGTCCAAGTTCGACCCCACCAAAGGAGCCCGCCTGGGCTACTACTCGTCCTGGTGGATCCGGTCCTACATCCTGAAGTACCTGCTCGATAACTTCAGGCTGGTGAAGATCGGCACGACCCAGGCCCAGAAGAAGCTGTTCTACCACCTGCTTCGCGAGAAGGAGCGTCTGGAGGCCCAAGGGCTGCTGGCCGGCCCCAAGCTCCTGGCCTCACGCCTGGACGTGCGCGAAAAAGACGTCATCGAGATGGAGCAGCGCCTGTCGTCCCGGGGCGCCGAGGTGCCCATCGACGCGCCGACCCACCCCGATGGGGAGGGCATGCCCCTGAGCGCCACCCTGCCCGACTCGACCGAGTCGGTGGACGAGACCTTGGCCCGGCAGGAGTGGCTGGAGGTCCTGCGGGAGCACCTGCCGGCGTTCCAGAAGCTGCTCGACCCCAAGGAGCTGCAGCTGCTGAAGGAGCGGCTCCTGGCCGACGAGCCCAAGACCCTGCAGGAAGTGGCCGACCATTACGGGCTGACCCGCGAACGCGCCCGCCAGATCGAGGCCAAGGTCATCCAGAAGCTCCGGGAGTTCCTGAAGGATTACCTGAGCCAGGATTGAGCCCCCCGCCGCCGCCAGGCGGGCCGACCGGAAAAGGGGCTTTACACCCTGAAAGTCCGCGTGTTACCCACTCCAAAAAAAATAAGTCTTATTTTTAACCGCAGGTTTAGGAACATCAATGGCTGGAAAGACTGAGATCAAGAACAAGAAGGCTGAAATCGTGGGCAAATTCGCGGTCGGCCAGAACGACACCGGCTCGCCGGAAGTCCAGGTGGCTCTGCTCACCAATCACATCAATGAGCTGAACGAACACTTCAAAGGCCACCCCAAGGACCACCACTCCAAGCGGGGTCTTCTGAAGATGGTCGGCACCCGCCGCCGCCTTCTCAACTATCTCAAGGCCCAGGACACGCAGCGTTACACGCGCCTGATCCAGGCTCTTGAACTGCGCAAGTAATCGCAATTTCGCGTTTTTTACCGAAACTGCGCGCATCCTCCCTTTTCCGTGTGCCTGAGCACCCGGCTGAACGGATGAGGTGCATTCAACAGGACAGGCAGTTCCGCGTTGCGGCGTGGCCTGTCCGAAGTGGAGTGCTGGAAGCACTCGAACAAACCCTCAGGAGGGGTTATGCAATTTGATATCAAAAAAGTTTCGTGCGAGCTGGGGGGCAAGACCCTCACCATCGAGACCGGCAAACTGGCCAAACAGGCCGACGGCTCGGTGCTCGTTTCGTACGGCGACACCCGCGTCCTCGTGACCGCCTGCTCCGCCAAGGAGCCCAAACCCGGCCAGTCGTTCTTCCCGCTGACGGTCGAATTCTCGGAAAAATGGTACGCCGCCGGCAAAATCCCCGGCTCGTTCTTCAAGCGCGAAGGCCGCCCCACCATGGAGGCCACCCTCTCGGCTCGACTGATCGACCGCCCGATCCGCCCGCTGTTCCCGGAAGGCTACCTCTGCGACACGCAGGTCGTGGCCACCATCCTCTCGGTGGATCCGGAAGCCGACGTCGATGTCGCAGCCGCTGCCGGCGCTTCGGCTGCCCTGCACATCTCGGACATCCCGTTCAATGGTCCCGCCGCTGCTGTGCGCATGGGCCGGATCGGCGGCCAGTACGTGGTCAACCCCACCTGGAGCCAGATCGACACGGGCGAAACCGACATGGAGATCATGATCTCCGGCACCAAGAACGCCATCATGATGGTGGAAGGTGGCGCCCGGGAAGTTCCGGAAGCCGACTGCCTCGAGGCCATCGTCCGCGGCCACAAGGAGATCCAGAAGGTCACCGCCATCATCGAAGAACTGCGCCAGATGTGCGGCAAGCCGAAGCGTGAGTTCACGACTGCCACCGTCCCGGCCGACGTCAAGGGTCTGGTCGACAAGTACGCCACCGAAGGTCTGAAAAAAGCCCTCCGGACCAAGGAAAAGCACGCCCGGTACGACCTGGTCGACGAGACCAAGGCAAAGACCGTGGCTGCCATCGTCACCGAAGCCGTGAAGGCCAAGGATGCCGACGCTGCCAAGAAGCTCGACGCCGACGTGAAGTCCTACTTCGAAACGCTCCAGTACAACCTGATGCGCTCGATGATCCTGGACGACAAGGTCCGCATCGACGGCCGTGACCTGCGCACCGTGCGCCCGATCGCCGTCGAAGCCGGCATCCTGCCCCGCTCCCACGGTTCGTCGCTGTTCACCCGCGGCGAAACCCAGGTCCTGGCAGCCGTCACCCTCGGAACTTCGGACGACGAGCAGATCGTCGACACCATGTTCCAGAACTCGATGCGCAAGTTCATGCTCCACTACAACTTCCCGCCGTTCTCGGTGGGCGAGACCGGACGCATGGGCGGCAACTCCCGCCGCGAGATCGGCCACGGCGCCCTCGCCGAGCGCTCGATCCGCAACATGATGCCGGCCTACGAGAAGTTCCCGTACACGATCCGCATCGTGTGCGAGACCCTCGAGTCGAACGGCTCCTCGTCGATGGGCTCGGTGTGCTCGACCTCCATGGCTCTCATGGATGCGGGCGTCCCGTACCCGAAAGCCGTGGCCGGCGTGGCCATGGGTCTGATCAAGGAAGGCTCGAAGTACGCCGTCCTGACCGACATTCTGGGCGACGAAGACCACCTCGGCGACATGGACTTCAAGGTGGCCGGAACCAAAGACGGCATCACCGGCATCCAGATGGACATCAAGATCGAGGGCATCGACGAAGCCATCATGAAGCAGGCGCTCGCGCAGGCCAATGAAGGTCGTCTCCATATCCTCGGCCAGATGGCCAAGGCCATCGAAGCTCCGCGCACCCAGATGTCCAAGTGGGCTCCGCAGATCACCACCATCCAGATCCCGGTGGACAAGATCCGCGAAGTCATCGGCTCGGGCGGCAAGGTCATCCGCGAAATCGTGGCCCAGACCGGCTGCAAGATCGACATCAACGACGACGGCAAGATCAACATCGCTTCGAACGACGGCAACGCCGCCCAGAAGGCGATCGACATCATCCGCGGCATCGTGGCCGAAGTCGAAGTCGGCAAGGTGTACAAGGGCGTGGTCAAGAAGATCGTCGAGTTCGGCGCCTTCATCGGCGTCATGCCGAACCAGGACGGCCTGCTCCACATCTCGGAAATCGCCCATGAGCGCGTGAAGTCGGTCACCGACTTCATGAAGGAAGGCGACGAAGTCGAAGTGAAGGTCATCGAAGTCGACAAGTCCGGCAAGGTCCGCCTGTCCCGCAAGGCCCTCCTGCCCCTGCCCGAAGGCCATGTGCCCGGTGGCGGCGGTAGCGGTGGTGGTGGCGACCGCGGCCCTCGCGGTGACCGTGGCCCGCGTCGCGATGGCGACCGCGGCCCCCGCGGCGATCGTGGCCCGCGCCGCGACGGCGACCGCGCTCCCCGCCAGGGTGGCGCCCAGGCCGATCGTCCGATCCGTGCCGAAGACGCCCTCCCCCCCTCCAGCGAAAGCTGAGCAGGAACCCCTGACCGGGGTCGGGAAGCAAGGATGAATGAATAGAAGGCCGATCCGGGACTCCCGGGTCGGCCTTCCTCTTTTTCCGGAGGAACTGACTGAATTCCTGCCTTCCGTCCAGAAGTTCGACACTTCCTGGAGACCGTCCGTTTTCCAAAACGATTTCTTGACCTCTACATATCAAGCATTTAGAAACGCCGTGCGTTTTGCCATGCCTTGGCAAAGCCCTTGCTAAGGGTTGGCCTTGCTACTGGAACGCACCGAGACCATCAGGAGAACCAGACCCATGTCCAAGAATTCCGCCGCCCTTGTCGCGATCGCCGGCCTGCTGGCAACACCCGCCGCCTTCGGCGCCAAGCTGAGCCAGGGCACCGTGACCAGCCAGAAACTGGTCATCAAGAGCAAGAAGAACCGGAAGAAGAAGGCCCAGGCCTCCGTGCAGCGTGAAAGCGCCGCGGACCGGATCGACGCCCTGGCGGCCCGGCTGGAAGCCCGCCTGGATGCCCACCTCGAAGCGCGCCTGGCCGCGCTCGAAAAACCCGCCGCTCCGCAGCCCGAGCCGGTGAAGCCCACGAACGCCGCCGGCATCGTGGCGACCGCGCCGGCCATCGAGCTGGCTTCGGCGACTCCTTCTCCGGCAGCCTCTTCTTCGGCAGCCCCTGCCTCCACCGCGGCCGCGATGGGCAGCCCCGCTCCGGCCACCCCGCCGGCCCAGGCCCCGGCCAACTCGCAGTCGGTGACCACCGCGGCTCCCTCGTCGCCCACGCCTGCCAAGAGCCGGTACTCGGTGAAGTCGGTGTTCGAAGGCGTCACGGGCGCACTGACGGACCTGGGGTCCGTCCGCCAGCCCAGCCCTCATCGCGCCAGCGAGGGCGATCCCATCTACGCCCGTCAGACCCTGACCATTTCCTACAAGCTGGATGACCGGTACTCCGTCTCCGGCTCGTTCCGCGCCCAGCTCAACGCCGTGATCGACGACAAGGGCGGCCTGATGGTGACCGAGCCGTGGTTCACGGTCTCCGACAGCAAGCTGATCGTGGACGGGGCCTACACCATGTCCGCTTACCTGCGCTACTTCATGCCCACCTCGAACTCCTCGCGCAGCATTCTGGGTACCGGCAAAATCCGCTTCGCCCAGAGCCAAAACTACGACGTGCCGAACAGCCGCTACAGCCTGGGACTCGATACCTTCGCCCAGATGAGCCTGTATGCCCTGGAAACTGCCAACAACATCGAAGCGACCCGCTTCGCGTTCTACGCGGCCCCGGCGGTGAACTACAAGGTCAGCGACTCCCTCACGGTGGGCCTGACCTACGAGATGGCCAACGTCCAGATGCGCTCGACCAGCCTGCTCGAGTTCGTTCCGGACGGCACGATGCTGTCGCCGAACCTGAGCTGGGACATCACCCCGAGCATCAACTTCAACCCGGCCATCGGCATCAATACCGGCGGCAAGGTTTCGCTGGATACCACGCAGTTCACCGGCAGCCTGACCATCAAGCTGCTCTGACGCTGCGACACTGACCCCAATCGCAAGGCCCGCTCTCCGGTTCGGAGGGCGGGCCTTCTTCTTTTCGGGTGGCGCGGCCAGCCAGCTCACCTCCCCATGGCAAAGGGTTTGCTTTCCTCCTGAACCCAGCCTGAGGGGGACCTGCCATGAGGAGCTTGTTCGCGTTCGTTGCGCTGCCGGTGTTTCTGCTTTCCATTCCTGCGGCCCATGCGGTCGAGGAGAGTGTCGCGACCTCGGATTGGAACGAGGAAGAAGGCACGGGCAGCCGCTTCGGCTTGAACCTCTACTCCATCTTCTACGGCCCGGGGGTGCGCGATCTGGGGTCGACCTACCAGACCACGGCCAACGGCGAGCAATCCAGCGTGCCACTGCTGTTCCGGAACTTCGTCACGGCCAGCTACGCGCTGGGCGAAGGACTGGGGGTCAGCGCCACGCAGTACTTCCTTTATGTACCCGTGCAGGGCACCCAGTTCGCTTACCGGGATCCGTACCTGAGGATCTACTCCGAGAACCTGCTGACCGAGAATTCTCCCGTGAACTGGTACGCGGACCTGCGGGCCCACCTGCCGCTTTCGAGCAATTCGCGCGCGTCAGACCTGATTGTCGGCGTGCAGACCTACCAGACCCTGGCGTACCCGGTTCCCGGCACCGAGCTGACGCTCGGGCTCACGGGTTCCGCGCGGCTGAACATCTACGGGAACCAGGGCGGTGGCAACGACCTGGAATTCTACGCGGGCCCCAACCTGAGCTACCAGGCGCTGCCCAACCTGGCGTTCACGCTGATCTACGACGCGGGAGCGAGCCATGTGCTGGGCGAGCCTTCCGTGAGCTTCGTGAACGACGGCAACGACCTGCAACCCGGCGTGAGCTGGGATGTGACTCCCCACATCAACGTGAGCCCGTTCGTGAACATCTACACCGGCAAGAACACCAGTCTGCGCGGCAGCTACCTGGGCATGACCATGAGCGTGATCATGCTCTGATCCGCAAGGCCACCAGGTCCTGGACGTTGGTGCCCGAGGGACGGCCGGGCAAAAGCGCGCCGATGGCCTCCAGACCCGAAGCCGCGTCAAAGCCTGCCACGCACCGGCGCAGCTGCCGCGGAAAGTGCGAATCGCTCGAAAGGCGTGCAGCCTGCTCGGGCCCGATCCACACTCCGGAAGCACCGCTTCGTCCGTCGACTCCATCCGAGCTCACGGCCAGGATTTCCAGTCGCTGCTGATGCAGCAGGTCCGCGCAGTCCAGAGCCAGTTGCCCGGCCAGCTGGCACATGCGCCCCCCTCGCGCGGCGGCCGAAACCCGTGCGGGCACCTGCACCAGGGGTTCGCCCCCCAGGACCAGCACCTGCTCCTGCCCCGGCGCCAGTTGCCGGACGTGCCGGTCCAGGAGCGTCACCCACTGCTCCCAGTGTCCCACCCGGCCCGCGCCCAGGATGCGGGCCGAAGGGCCCACGGCCTGGGCAAACGCCTGCACAAAAACCCCGTTGTCGGCCAGGATGGCGTGCGGAACCCGGCCGTCCCAGAACGGGCCACTTCCCACCACTTCGGGCCCGAACGGCGCCACGTCCGAGATGAGCTCCACCCGCGCGCGCACCGCGGGCGCGATCCGGCGCAGCCAGCGGGCGGCGCCTCCGGCCTTGAGAGCACAGAGCCGCGAACGCCGCCGGTTGAGCTCGGCGATGGGCAAGGGTTTGCGGTAAAGCGACTCGAGCTCGGCCAGCAGCTGGCCTTCCGTCAACGCCGAAGGCTTGACCCAGGCCAGGCTGGAAGCTCCGCCCGAAAGAAAAACGCGAAGGTTCCGGTAGCCCGTCCGCCTGAGCGAATCGAAAAATTCGAGCAGCGCCTGACCCGCCAGGAAACTCCCGTTGCCGGGAATGGGGTGTTCGGCCTCGACGAAGCGGACCTGCCGAGCCCGTGAGCCGTCCGCTGCCCCCGCACCTGCGGCTCGCGGCTGGATGACCAGCGCGGGCGCGGAGCCCGGAAGCTGCTGCGAGACCACCTGCCAGGTGCGCGCGGCCGCCTTGCCCCAAAAGAGAAAGGCCGTGTCTTCGGTGACAGGGTTTTGACGGAGCGACCGAGGAACCAGGGCCGCGGGGTCAATGGCCTGCAAGGCTTCTTTCCAGGCACGAATTAGTGGTTTTTCGGGTTTCACGTTAGACTTGAAGATACATGAGTTCGGATACCGCTCCAGAGTGGTATTTAGAGATCGCAGGCAAGCGCACCGGCCCCTTCAGTGTGGAACAAGTCCAGGGCCTGCTGCGGGAAAGCCAGATCAGCTCCGATACCCGGATTTCCGGGCGCGGGCTGAGAGGGCCCGTGGTCGTGGGCGAATTCCTGGCGGCCATCGAGCTGCGCAAGAAATCGGGCGCAGTCGCCCAGGGTCGCGGCGCTTCGTTCAGCCCTCCCCCACGCCCCGATGGCATCGAGGAGCGGCGCGCCCGTTCGCCCGAGGCGATCGAAAGAACGCGGGTGGGTTTCGACCCGGCACAGGACCTGTTCGATGCCCTCCAGCAGGTGCGCGAACGCCAGAACCTGCAGCAGCAGCGCAAGCTCCAACCCCTTTCCGAGGACGACCCGGGCGCTGCGCGAGCCGTGCGCATCCCCCCCCAAGCCATCCTGACGGCCGCCTTGGCACTGATCCTCATCGTGGCCGTGTGGGGGCTGACCCGCCTCACCTCCTCCCCGGCTCCGGGCACCGACCTGTTGCAGGCTTCGCGCGGGGGCCCGAAAGAAGGTACCGCGAGCCCGGCGGGCTCGGGCCCCGCCCCGGCCTCGGCTCCTGCCGCGGCCGTTGCTCCGTTGACCCCGGCCAAGCCCAACCTGAACCTTTTTGGCAATGTGCAGGTCAAGCCGCGCACCGTGCTGTCGCCGCAGATCCTGAACAACCAGGCCCCGCCCCTGCGCCGGAACGAAGTGGACCGCGACATCGAGCCGAACCGCATTTTCGAGAACCGGAATCCTGAGCCGATCGAAGACCGCGCCATGGATGCCCCCATCCAGCCCGCCGAGCCCGCCCAGGCCAACCTGGACGGTGCCGCCAACGGCGAGAATGCCCCCCAGAATGGGGTCCAGGATGGCCAGAATCCGCCCGGCGACGGCGGTGCCCCCCAGCCCGTCGACTGAACCCTACCCCTGGCCTTGACGGGTCACGGGGAGGACCGGTACTCCTTCTGGAACGTGAAAAAACTTCCAGGCCGACTCATCACGTTCGAAGGAACCGAAGGAGCGGGCAAGTCCACGCTCATCGCCGAGCTGGAGACCCGGCTGGCAGCCCAGGGCCACGCTTGCGTGCGCACCCGCGAACCCGGTGGCCACCCGCTGGCCGAGCGCATCCGCGAGATCCTGCTGTCGAGCGCGATGGATTCCTGGACCGAGCTTTTCCTGTACGAGGCCGCCCGGGCCGAGCACCTGGCGCAGGTCATTCTGCCCGGCCTGGAGGCCGGCAAAACGGTGCTCTGCGACCGCTTCACCGACTCGACCCTGGCCTACCAGGGAGCGGGCCGAGGCCTTCCCTGGGACGCCATCGACCAGCTCAACACGGTGGCCACGCGGGGCATCCGCCCGGACCTGACCGTGTGGCTGGACATCGATCCGGCGGCAGGACTGCAGAGCGCCCGCGAGATCACCCGCTTTGAGCGCGAAGGCGTGGAGTTCCAGACCCGCGTGCGCAGCGGGTTCCTCAAGGCCATGCGCCGCGACCCCAAACGCTGGCTCCGCATCGGCGCCCGTTCGGGCACTCCGCAAGAGCTGGCCGAGCAGGTGCTGAAGGCCATCGAAAAACGCCTGGCCCCTGCGGCTCGCAAACCCAAATCCAAGGCTCGCACCGCGAAAGGCCAGCGCCGTGTGCGCCGCTAAGAAGCAGGCGGCCGCGCCCGAGTTCAGGCTGCTGCCCCTGCCCGCGGCGGTGTGGGACCACCACCGCGCGGCGCTGGAGCGGTCGATGGCGGGCTGGCGGGAGGCGCGCAAGATGGCTCCGGTGCTGCTGCTGACCGGGCCCGCGGGCGTGGGCAAGCGCTCGGTGGCTTACTTCCTGGGCCAGTGGCTGCTGTGCGAGCGCACGGGCTTCCGGACCGAAGAGGCGTCGCAGGACGGACTCTTTGGCGCGGGCTTCGGAGCCCCGAACAGCGAGCCCGCATCGCCCGACAAAGCCCCCCTGGAGCCCTGCGGGACTTGCGCGGCCTGCCAGCGCGCGCTTTCGGGCAACTGGGTGGACTTCACCGAAATCAGCGCCGATTCCGAAGACGGTGAGTCCAGCACCGGCACCCTGAAGATCGACCAGTTCCGGAAGCTCAAGGAAACGATGGGCTTTGGCGCCTACGACGGCTCCTACCGCATCACCCTGATCCGCGACGCCGATCGTCTGACCGCGCAGGCCGCCAATTCGCTGCTGAAGCTCCTGGAAGAGCCGCCCCAGGGCTGGGTGTTCCTGCTGACCGCATCGGATTCGAGCAACCTGCTGCCGACCCTGGTGTCGCGCTGCCAGAAATTCAGGCTGAGGCCGTTTTCGACCGAAACCCTGGAGCAGCTCCTGGCCCGCGACCCGTCGCTTTCGGACGACAAACGCCGTGCCTGCGCGACGCTGGCCCAGGGAAGCTGGGGCAAGGCCCTGCGCCTGGCCGACGGCGACGCCTGGGAACAGCGCCTGGAGGTGCTGTACTTCCTGGAAACGCCCGAAGCGCAGCTCAACGCGCTGGTGGACTGGGCCTCGGCCGAGCCCGGACAGCTGCAGACGCTGCTGGACCAGCTGGAGCAGGCCCTGGCCGAGTTGCTGCGCTGGAGCGTGGACCCGGCGGGGACCCGCCTTTCGCACAAGGCGCTGCGCGAGCACGCGGAGGCCACGACCCGCCGCGTGGGCGGAGCCGAGGCCGCGCGCGACTTCTGGAGCCGCCGGGCCACCCGCGTGTTCGCGGCCCGCAGCGAGTCGCTGGCGCCGGTGAACAAGAAACTCCTTGTGCAGGACCTCCTGCTCCCCTTCTGCGGCAAATGATCAAAGCCAATGGCCTGGGCCAGCGCTTCGGCACCGAAGCTCCGTGGATCTTCCGGGGGGTGTCGTTCCAGGTCCCGCAGGGCGGATCGCTGGCCATCCTGGGGCCTTCGGGAGCGGGCAAGACGCTTTGCCTGAAGATGCTGGCGGGCCTGCTGACGCCGACCGAAGGCTGGGTGAACCTGGGAACCCACGACGTGGGAATGCTGTTCCAGAAGAACGCGCTCTTTGACTCGTTGACGGTGCTGGAAAACCTGCTTTTTCCGCTGCGCGAGCGCCGGGGCATCCGCGGCCCGGAAGCCGACCGCCGGGCGCGGGAACTTCTCGAGGCCGTGGGTCTGGCGCACGCGGGCGCCCAGTTTCCCGACGAGCTTTCGGGCGGGATGCAGAAGCGCCTGGGTATTGCGCGCGCGCTGATCGTCGAGCCCGAGCTGCTGCTGGTGGACGAGCCCACCGCGGGACTGGACCCCATCACTTCGCGCCAGATTGCCGACCTGCTGGACCGCCTGCGCCGGGCGCGGGGCACCACCACCGTGGTGGTGACCAACGACATTGCCCGCGCCATGCAGCTGGGCGAGACCGTGGCGCTGCTGGGTGGGGGCCGCCTGACCGCGCCCGAAACGCCCGAGCAGATGCGCGCCAACCCGGACCCTGCCGTCCGCCAGTTCCTGGCCGGCGCGCTGGAAGGTCCGCTGACTTCGGGGTTGGCATGATCCGCTTCGAAGGCGTCACCAAGGCGTTCGGCGGCCGGAAGATCCTGGACGACTTCAGCTTCGAGGTCGGCAAGGGCGAGATCCTCTTCCTGCTGGGCAAGAGTGGCATGGGCAAGTCGGTCACGCTGAAGCACATCGTGGGTCTGCTGAAGCCCGACTGGGGCCGCGTGTTCGTGGACGACATCGAAGTGTCATGCCTGGACGAAGCGCGTCTGGGACCCGTGCGACGCAAGTGCGGCATGGTGTTCCAGCACCCGGCCCTCCTGGACTCGCTGACGGTGCGCGAGAACGTGGCTTTCGGGCTGCGGGCGCCCGAGTGGACCGAAGCCCGGGCCCTGGAACGAGTGCGCGAGACCCTGGGGCTGGTGCACCTGGGCCCCGAGCTCCTGGACCGCCTGCCGGCCGAGCTGTCGTACGGCATGCAGAAGCGGGTTTCGCTGGCCCGCACGCTGGCTCCCGGCCCGGACACGCTCCTTTTTGACGAACCCACCACGGGCCTGGACCCCATCACCACGACGGCCGTGAACGCGCTGATCCACGATCTTTCGCGCAACCTCCACGTGACCAGCCTGGTGGTCTCGCACGACATGGAAAGCGCCCTGAAGCTGGCCGATCGCATCCTGGTGCTGGATCAAGGGCGCATCCTGGCGCTGGGCACCCCGCAGGACATTGAACGCAGCCCCGAGCCCCTGGTGCAGGACTTCCTGTCCGAGGCGCTGGAACGGAGACGCACCCGATGAACCGCGCCATCGGAGTCATGACCGAAGACCTGGGGGGCCTGGCCCTTTTCGTCAAGGATGTGTTCCTGACCGCCCTCAGGACCCGCTCCAACGCCCGCCCCCTGGTGGCCCAAGTGGCGCTCGTTTCGTTCCGCTCGCTGCCCACGGTGGCCTTTGCCGGGCTTTTTGTGGGCGCCATCCTGGTGCTGCAGTTCAACCTCATCCTTTCGCGCTACGACGCCCAGATCTTCCTGGGCGGCCTGAACACTTCGGCCGTGATCCGCGAGGTGGGGCCGCTCATCATCTCGTTCCTGCTGGCCGGAAAGGTGGGGGCCTACACGGCCGCCGAGCTGGGCACCATGCGGGTCACCGAGCAGGTCGACGCCATCCGCTGCCTGGGCACCGATCCGCTGCAGTACCTGGTCTTGCCCCGGTTCCTGGCCATCATCCTGTCGAGCCTGCTGCTGCTGACCCTGTCGCTGATGATCGGCATCGCGGGTTCGGTGGTCGTGGCCCAGCTGCTGTGCGGGATCAACCCGCTCCAGTACGTCACCGCCATTCCCCGCTTCCTGAACCCCGCCATCTTCGCCGCGGCCCTGCTGAAGTGCGGGCTGTACGGTTTCATCGTGGCGGCAGTATCGTGCCACCAGGGTTACACGGCCCGGAACGGTGCCCGCGGCGTGGGCCAGGCCGTGACCCGGGCTGCGATCTACACCAACCTGTACATCATCTTTGCCCAGTTCATCGCCAGCCCCACCCTGAACTGGATGCTGGGGGCCGCCCAATGACCGCTCCCGCTCTGAAGCTCTATGTGACGGTCCTGGGACGCCTTTTGACCCGTCCGTGGCGAAAGGCCGAGATCCTCCAGGCGACCGTGCAGATCGGCCTGGGCTCGCTGCCCATCATTGCCCTGGCCACGGTGTTTGCGGGCATCCTGGTTTCGACCGAAATTGCCTGGCACATGGACCAGGCCCTGAGCACGGTTTCGATGATCCCGGGAGTGACCGGGCAGTTCATCCTGCGCGAACTGGGCATTGCCATCCCCGCCCTGCTCCTGGCCGCCAAAGCCGGTGCCGCCACCACGGCCGAAGTGGGCACCATGAAGGTGACCGAACAGCTGGACGCCCTGAAGCTGCTGGGGATCGACCCCATCGACTACCTGGTGGTGCCCCGGTTCGTGGCCACGGTGCTGAGCCTGG
>CANFHS010000027.1 GCA_947446835.1 Bacteriovoracaceae bacterium | reverse complement strand
GTGGTAGGGGTGCTTCGTGAACGCCTGGCTGAACAGCTCCTGGTAAAGCGTTCCATCGGGGCTGTTCTCGTTCCGGAAGCGGCGCTCGTTCTGGACCACCTCGCGCTCGGTGGTGAACGAGTGGTCGTTGACCAGGAGGTTCATCATGCGGTCGGCCTCCAGGCCAGCGATCAAGTCCAGCTTTTCCTTGGGCATTTCCTGGATGTAGGCCGTGTAGTCGCGGCTCGTGAAGGCGTTCTCGCCCTCGGCCCCGGCGCGCTCCAGGATCTTGTCGAATTCACCCTCGGGAAGCTTTTTCGTTCCCTTGAACATCATGTGTTCAAAAAGATGGGCCAGGCCCGTGTAGCCGACCTTCTCGTCGCGCGAACCGACGCGGAACCAGGTGTGGTAGGCGAAGGTGGGCGACGAGTGGTCCTCCACCACGATCAACCGCAGCCCGTTGGGCAGCTGGAAGCGCTTGGCCTTGAGCGAGCCCACGATGGGAATCTCTTCGGGACCCTTCTGGGGCGAGACAGAGGGACTCGCGCCGAGCAGGGCAGGCACTGCCAGCAGGGACGCCAGGAACGGGAGCAGTTTTCGGTTCGGCTTCATGGGGCTGAATCTAGCAGAGGGGGCCCCGGAGTCACCAGCCTGTTGGCCGGCCGGCTCGGCAATATTTTCCGATCCACGATCGGGGGTGCTAACATCGGCAGTCAGATGGCACGACTCCAAGGAAGGGATGGCGCCTTTGAATGGCGCAATTTTTTTGTGATCACCGCGTCAGCGTTGTCGCTGCTCGGTGTAGCGCTGGGCATCTGGTTCGCGGTGCACTCGTCGCTCTTCGTGTTGCGAGTGGTCGAGGTGGCCGACCTGCCCGACTCCGCTCCCATTGACGCCCAGGCCATCACGGACCTGGTGGATCTGCCGCTGGGGAAGTGGAACCTGTTCCTCATCGACCTTTCGCCCATCGAGAAGCGGGTGCTCGCGCATCCCTGGATCCGTGGCGTGACGTTGCAAAAGCGCTTTCCCCAGACGCTGACAGTGTCGGTGGTTTTCCGTGAGCCTCGCGCCCTGCTGCAGGCCGAGCATGGGAGGCTGGCCTACATCGACAAGGATGGTCAGGTCTTCGGCCAGGTGAGCCTGTCGCGCCAGCCCGATCTTCCCCTGGTGTCGGGCCTGGCTTCGCGCCAGCAGGACAAGATCGGGGAAGCGCTCCAGCTCCTGGAAAAGTGGGAAAAGTCGCGTTTGGGGCGCATTTCGCAGGTGTCGTCGCTCGAGTTCGAGGGCGAACGGGGTTACCGGGCCTGGGTGACCTACCCGCTTCCGGCCACGGCCAAGGGAGCTGCCCTGGGGCGGGGTCGCGCGCTCGTGGAGCTGGGTCAAGAAGTTGACCCTGAGCTGGATGGTCAGCTGGATCGGCTGCAGTCCGTGTTCCGCTACCTTTCGGGCAACGGGATCGCGGCGCGCCAGATCTGGGCAGACGCCGGAAAGAAAATAGTTGTCAGGGTCACTCGCGGTTCTTAGAATCCCTTAGACGGCAATTTTTGCCCGATCCCATGGGGGGGATTGCAGCATGTCCAAAAAGGACTTCATCGTCGGCTTAGACATCGGCACCACCAAGATCTGCTGCGTGGTGGGCGAGGTTGTGGAAAGCGGTTCGAATCCGGTCATCGACATTGTCGGCATCGGCACCGCGACCTCCACGGGCCTCCGCAAAGGTTGCGTCGTGAATATTGACACCACCGTCGAGAGCATCAGCAAGGCCATCGAAGAGGCCGAGCTCATGGCGGGCGTCGAGATCTCGAACGTCTATACCGGCATCGCCGGCGGCCATATCAAGTCGTTCAACTCGACCGGCATCGTGGCCATCAAGGACAAGGAAATTTCCGAGAGCGACGTGCAGCGCGTGATCGACGCGGCCAAGGCGGTCGCCATTCCGCTGGACCGCGAGGTCATCCATATCATTCCGCAGGAATACATCGTCGACTCGCAGGACGGCATCCGCGATCCGATCGGCATGAGCGGGGTGCGCCTGGAGTCCAAGGTGCATATCGTGACCGGCGCGGTCTCCTCGGCGCAGAACATCATCAAGTGCGCCAACAAGGCCGGACTGAACGTGGCCGAGATCTGCCTGGAGCCCATCGCCTCGGCCGAGGCGGTCCTCACCCAGGATGAGAAGGACCTCGGCGTGGCCATCGTCGACATCGGCGGCGGCACCTCCGACATCGCCATCTTCAAGGACGGCGCCCTGGTCCACACCAGCGTGCTCGCCCTGGGCGGCAACCACATCACCAACGACATTGCCGTGGGGCTCAGGACGCCCCAGCACGAGGCCGAGAAGATCAAGATCCGCTACGGCTGCGCGCTGGCTTCGCTGGTCAAGCCGGACGAGACCATCGAAGTGACCGGTGTGGGTGGCCGCAAGTCCCGCGTCCTGTCGCGCCGGCTTCTGTCGGAAATCATCGAGCCCCGGGTCGAGGAGATGTTCTCGCTCATCCTGCGCGAGATCCAGAAATCCGGCTTCCAGGACCTGCTTTCGGCCGGGGTGGTCATCACCGGCGGAACCACGCTCCTGGAAGGCATGCCCGAGCTGGCCGAGTTCGTGTTCGAGATGCCCGTCAAGCGTGGCCTTCCGCATTCGATCGGCGGCCTGCGCGACGTGGTCAATTCGCCCAAATTCGCGACGGCCGTTGGCCTGCTGAAGTACGGCGCGCGCAACTCGATCCGTCCTTCGAAGAAGTCCAAGTTCATGATCCGCGAGAACAACATCTACGACAAGGTCCGCGGCTCCATGAAGGGTTGGATCAAGGACCTGTTCTAAGGGTTTCAGGTGGGGAGCGTCCCCGGGAGACCGGGACGCAAAATCAGCAACAGGGCGAACTCCCGGAAACGGGGCGCCCAGAGGAAGAAAAGGAAATTCTTCACATGTTCGAAATTGAGCAGTTGGTGTCACAGGGTGCGAAAATCAAGGTGGTCGGCGTGGGCGGCTCGGGCTGCAACGCGGTCAACACCATGATCCGCATGGGTCTTTCGGGGGTTGAGTTCATCACCGCCAACACCGACAAGCAGGCGCTCGACGCCTCGCTCGCCGGCACCAAGGTGGCCATCGGTCAGGAGCTGACCAAGGGCCTGGGCGCCGGTGCCAACCCCGAAATCGGCCGCAAGGCCGCTCTCGAGGACTACGCCAAGATCTCCGAGATCCTCTCGGGCGCCGACATGGTGTTCATCACCGCCGGCATGGGCGGCGGGACCGGTACCGGTGCCGCCCCGGTGTTCGCCAAGATCGCCAAGGAAGTGGGCGCCCTGACCGTGGGCGTGGTCACCAAGCCCTTCATGTTCGAAGGCCGCAAGCGCATGAAGCACGCGGAATCGGGCATGGGCCACCTGCGCGAGAACGTCGACTCGCTCATCACCATCCCGAACCAGCGGCTGCTGGCCATCTCGGGCGCCTCGCTCTCGATGATGGACGCCTTCAAGAAGGCTGACGAAGTCCTGCTGAACGCCGTCCAGGGCATCTCGGACCTGATCAACAACACCGGCCTGATCAACGCCGACTTCGCCGACGTCCGCACCATCATGTCGAGCAAGGGCCTGGCCCTCATGGGCATCGGCTACGGCAGCGGCGAGCATCGCGCGGTCGAGGCGGCCACCTCGGCCATCTCGAGCCCCCTGCTCGAGGACGTGTCGATCAACGGCGCTACCGGCATCATCATCAACATCTCGGGCGGATCGGACATGAAGATCCACGAGGTCAACGAGGCCACGACCCTGATCATGGAAGCGGCCCACGAGGACGCCGAGATCATCTTCGGTACGGTCATCGACGAGTCGCTCAAGGACCAGGTCAAGGTCACCGTCATCGCCACCGGTCTGGGTGGCGCGGTTGCCGTGGCCCAGGCTGCCCAGGCGGTCCAGCAGCAGGCTCCGCTCGTGGTCAACACCGTGGCAGCTCTTGCCCCGGTCGTGGCCCAGGCTCCCGCGGCTCCCGTGATGGCCCAGACTCAGGTCGTGGCGCAGGCTGTGGCCCAGGCTCCGGCCGCGGTTCCGCCGGCACCGACTCCCGAGATGCTGGCCGCTGCCGCCAGCCTCGTCCGGGGCAAGGTCGCGGCGATGATGCAGCAGCAGGCTTCGGCCGAAGCGGTCATGGAAGCGGCTCCCGCGGCTCCGGTCATGCCGGCTTCGCGCGTCGAGGAGTCCACCCGCAGCTTCGACCTCGAAGAAGCTCCTGCCGTGACGGCTGCCGCCAACATCATGGCTCCTTCGGAAGCCAGTGAGCTGGCCCGGGCCCGCGCCATCGCGCAGCGCCTCGGCATCACGAACCTGACCGACGACGAGTACGACGTTCCCGCCTACCTGCGCCGCCAGCAGGAACGCGAGATCTGACCTTGGGCTGACCCCCGACCGGGGTCAGAGGGGAAAAAAAGAAGGCCCGCCTGGAACCCGCTGGTTCCGGCGGGCCTTCAGCATTTCTTTTCCCAGCTCCGCACGGTGTCCTGCAGGATCCCGACTGCCTCGCGCATCTGGGCTTCGGTGATGACCAGGGCTGGGCAGAAGCGGATGACGGTGGGCCGGGTGGGCTTGGCGATCAGCCCGCGTTCCTTCAGGTCCAGGCAGAACTGGTTGGCCTGGTCGTTGTCGGTGAAGGCGAACGCGACGGCGTTCAGAAGTCCCATTCCGCGCACGTCGGTGATGAGCTTCGAGCCGAAGTCCCTGACCAAGGAGCGGAAAATCTGGCCCATCTTCTGGGCGTTCTCGGCAAGCTTCTCCTCGACCACGACCTCGAGGGCGGCCTTGGCCACCCGGCAGGCCAGCGGGCTACCACCGAAGGTGGAGCCGTGATCGCCGGGCTGGAGGCATGACAGGATCGCATCGTCCGCGAGAACCGCGGATACCGGCAGCGTTCCACCCGAAAGCGCCTTGCCCAGGATGACCACGTCCGGACGGACGCCCTCATGGTGCGAGGCCAGTAGTTTTCCGGTGCGGCTGATCCCGGCCTGCACTTCGTCGGCCACGAGGAGCACGCCCTTGGCCTTGCAAAGCTCGGCCGCCCTCTTCAGGTAGCCTTCGGCCGGCACGATGATGCCGGCCTCGCCCTGGATGGGCTCGACCACGAAGGCCGCCACGGTCGGATCCTGGAGGGCCGATTCGAGCGACGCCAGGTCGTTGTAGGGAATGCGCACGAAGCCATCCAGGATGGGCGCAAAGAAACCATGGTGGGCGGTGTTCGAGGAGGCCGAAACGGCACCCATCGTGCGGCCGTGGAAGTTGTCATTGCAGACCACGATCTTGGCCTGGCCTGCGGGAATGCCCTTCTTCTCGTAGCCCCACTTGCGCACCAGCTTGGAGGCGGTCTCGAACGCGTCGGCTCCCGTGTTCATCGTGAGGATGCGCTCGTAGCCAAAGAGCCGGGTCGCGTATTCGGCGAACGGCCCGAGCTGGTCACTGTAGAGGGCGCGGGAGACGAGGGTCAGGGTCTCGGCCTGCTCCTGGAGCGCCTTGGTGATCCGGGGGTGGCAATGTCCCTGGCTCACGGCCGAATAGCCGGAAAGGAAATCCAGGTAACGTTTGCCCTCGCAGTCCCAGAGGTACACGCCCTGGCCCTTGGCCAGGACCACCGGAAGCGGAGCGTAGTTGAAGGAGCCGTGCTTCTTTTCCAGCTCCATCGCTTTTTGGGACGAAATCTTCTCGCTCATTTCAGGCCTTCCCCCCGGAGGGTCTTTCTGGCGCGGTCGATCTGCTCAGCCACCGCGCGGGATCCGGTTCCCCCGCGCGAATTGCGGGCTTCCATCACGGCGCGGGTCTGGATGCTGTCGAACACGTCAGTGTCGAAACCCGGGTGTAACCCACGGAGCTCGTCGAGCGAAAGAGCTTCGAGCGCCACCTTCTTCTGGATGGCCAGCCTCACCGCCTTGCCCGCTATTTCGTGGGTCTGGCGGAAGGGCACCCCCTTCCGCACCAGGTAATCGGCAAGATCCGTGGTGTTGGAATAATCGCCCTGGCAGGCCCGTTCCATGCGGTCGGGGCGGAAAGTTGCCTTCTGGAGCATGAGCAGCGTCAGCCTCACTGCGCCGCGGACCGTGTCCAGGCCCTCGAAGAGGTGCTGTTTGTCTTCCTGGAGGTCGCGGTTGTAGCTGAGCGGCAGGGCCTTCAGCATGACCAGTGCTCCGGTCAGGGCGCCGGTGAGTCGGCCGGTGCGGCCGCGGATCAGCTCGGCCACGTCGGGGTTCTTCTTCTGGGGCATCAGGCTTGAGCCGGTGGTCACGTCGTCGGCCAGCTCGATGAAGCCGAACTCCGGCATGCTCCACAGGATCAGCTCCTCCGCGAAGCGCGACAGGTGGGTGCCGATCAGGGCCGCCGCCGACAGGAACTCGACCACGAAATCGCGATCCGAGACGGCGTCCAGCGAGTTCTCGCAGAGCCCTTCGAAGCCCAGCTCCTTGGCCACGCCCTCGCGTTCGATGGGGAGCGTGGTGCCCGCCAGGGCGCCCGAGCCCAGGGGAAGCTGGTTCACGCGCACGCGCAGGTCGGTCAGCCGGGCGTGGTCGCGCTCCAGCATCCAGAAGTACGCCATCAGGTGGTGAGCCAAGCTCACCGGTTGGGCGTGCTGCAGGTGGGTGAGGCCCGGAAGCACCGTGTGGAGGTTTCCTTCGGCGATCTCCAGGTACCGGGCCTGCAGTGCCCGGATTTCCTCCCGCAGCGCATCGACTTCGCCCCTCAGGTAGAGGCGGCAGGCCGTGGCGACCTGGTCGTTGCGCGAACGTGCGGTGTGGAGCTTTCCTGCCACGACTCCCGCCTGCTCGGTGAGGAGCAGCTCAATGGCGGTGTGCACGTCCTCCGCATCCGGGGGGATCCCGAGGTTTCCGGCCTCAAGCCCCGAGGCAATGGCCTCGAGGCCCTTCACGATCTGCTGGCACTCGGCGTCCGAAAGGATGCCCTGGCGCCCCAGCATGCGGGCGTGGGCCAGGCAGCCTTTGAGGTCTGCCTGGGCCAGCCGCGAATCGATGGCCAGCGAGGAGGTGAAAGCCTCCACGTCGGCGTGGGTTCCACCTTCGAATCTGCCGCCCCAGAGCTTGGCCATTATCTCTGGGCCTTGAGCTTCTCTTGGACCTTCATGTACATGCGGGCCTGGAGCCCGAAGTTCTTGACGGTGCCGGTCGAGTCGCGCTGGTCAAAGCTCGTGGAGTCGAACGAAGCCAGTTCCTCGGAATACAGCGCCCAGGGCGAGGAGCGGCCGATGATCTGCATCGATCCCTTGTAGAGACGAAGCTTGACCGTTCCTTCCACGCGGCGCTGGGTGGCGCCGATGAACGCCTCGAGGTCGTCCTTGAGGGGGTCCCACCACAGGCCCTGGTAGGCCAGGTTGGACCATTCCTGGTCAATGAGCTTCTTGAAGCGCAGCTCGTCCTTGGTCATGACGAGCGCTTCCAGGCCGGCGTGTGCCTTGAGCAGCAGCACGGCGCCCGGGCATTCGTAGTTCTCGCGCACCTTCAGGCCGAGCATGCGGTCTTCCATGATGTCCACGCGCCCCACGCCGGTTTCTCCGGCGAGCTGGTTTGCGGCCTGGATCAGGGCGGCGGGGTTCAGGGCTTTTCCGTCCAGGGCCACGGGCACGCCGTTGCGGAACTGGATCTCGATTTCCTTCGGGGTGGCCGGGGCCTCGGTGGCCTCGGCGGTCCACTTGAAGATCTCGGCCGGCGGGGCATAGTCGGGCTCCTCGAGCCTTCCGCCTTCGATGGAGCGGCCCCAGAGGTTCTCGTCGATCGACCAGATCTTGTTGAGCGAGGCCTGGATGGGGATGTTGTTCTTCTGGGCGTATTCGATCTCCCAGGAACGGGTCATGTTGCGCTCGCGGACGGGGGCGTGGATCACGGCGTCCGGAATCAGCGCGCGGATGGCAAACTCGATGCGGAACTGGTCATTGCCCTTGCCGGTGCAGCCGTGGGCGAAGTCCTTGGCGCCCAGCTTCTGGGCAATCTCGGCGGCCTTCTGGCCGATCAGGGGCCGGGCGATCGAGGTCGAGATCGGGTAACCCTGGTAGTCGCCGTTGGCGCGGATGGCGGCAAAGCAGAAGTCGCGGGCGAATTCTTCCTTGGCATCGACCGTGTAGTGTTCGGTTCCCAGGATCCGGGCCTTGGCCTCGGCCTGCTCGATATCTTCCTTGGGCTGACCCACATCGACCGTCACGGTAACCACGCGCTCGTAGCCGTAAAATTCCTTCATCATCGGAATACAGACCGAGGTGTCCAAACCGCCCGAATAAACCAGAACTACCGTTTTCATCGTCAGGAATCCTTAAAGAAAGGGGAATGCATATGCACTGTTGCGCGCATATCTATGCAGAAAAATGGCCGTGGGCAACGGAAATAAGTTTGACTCATGGGAATTTCGGCGTATTTATGCAGCCGACATGCATAAACATGAACGCGCCGCGTCGCCCACCCGCTCTGTCGCCCTCGTAGGCGCTCGAGGCTATTCCGGCCTGGAGCTTGCGCGTATTCTGCTCAGGCACCCGGAAGCCAATTTGAAGGCCTGCTTCGCCACGGACGGGGCGTTTCGCCTGGCCGATTACCTTCCTCACGCCGGCGCCGATCAGGTCCCGACCTGCGCGGTGAAGGACCTGGAATCCCACCTCGACGGGATTTCTGCGGTTTTCCTGGCCACTCCGGCCGAGGCCTCCCTGGAACTGGCCCCCCGGATCCTGGCCAAGGGCGTGGACGTCATCGATCTGAGTGGGGCTTTCAGGCTTCAGGAAGGCACCCCTGCCGAGCGCGTGGCCCGGTACCAGAAGTGGTACGGCTTTGAGCATCCGGCGCCGGAGCTTCTGGCCCAGGCTTCTTTCGGCATCGTGCCGTTTGCGGCTCCCGCTCCCCAGGCCCAGCCGGGTCGGGGACGCCTCATTTCGAATCCGGGCTGCTACGCTTCGGCCGTCATGATGGCCACCATCCCGCTGCTTCGGGACGCGGTCATCGATCCCCAGAGCCTGGTCATCGATGCCAAGAGCGGCACCTCGGGCGCGGGCCGCAAGGCTGCTGAAAATCTGCTTTTCACCGAAGTCGAAGGCGAGTGCCTGCCTTACCGGGTGGGTCGCCACCAGCATCTGCCCGAGATCATCGAATGGACGCGGGCCCATTCGGGCGTGTCCATCGACCCCATGTTCACGACCCACCTTCTTTCGGTTCGCCGCGGGATCATCGCGGGCATCTACTGCAAGCTCGCCCCGGGCAAGACCCCGGCCGACGCCCAGGCGGCCTACGCCCGGGCCTACGAAGGGTACCCGCTGGTCCGCTATTCCTCGCTCGAAGGCGCAAGCGCCCTGGCCCAGAACCAGGCGCTCTCCCTCAAGCGCGTGGTCGGAAGCGCCCGGACCCACATCCATTTCCAGGGGGCGGGAGACCGCCTCTACGTGTTTTCGCTGATCGACAACCTGGTCAAAGGAGCAGCCGGCCAGGCTGTCGAGAATTTCAATCGGCTGCAGGATCTGCCCGTGGGCTTGGGGCTCACGGAGCTGGAGGGTGTATTATGACTCCGGGACCAGGCATCGCCAGGACCGTTCTTCCCAAAGGCTTCAAGGCCAGCGGAACCAACTGCGGCGTGCGCAAGTACCGTCCTGACCTGGGCATCGTGATCTCGGATCGCGACGCCGTCGCGGCCGGCGTTTTCACCACCAACGAGTGCAAGGCCGCTCCGATCACCTACTCGCAGAGCATGCTGCCCTCGGCCCATATCCGCGCCATCGTGACCAACAGTGGCCAGGCCAACGCCGCCACCGGCGCGCAGGGCATCGAGAACAACCGCAAGATGGCCAGCGAAGCCTCGCGCTGGGTGGGCTGCCGCCCGCACCAGATCCTGACCGCCTCCACGGGCGTCATCGGCATGCAGCTGGACGTCGAGAAGATCGTGGGCGCCATGCCCGAGCTGGTCGAAAAGGTCTCCGATTCGGCCGAACCGTTTGCCTTGGCCATCCTGACCACCGACCTGGTTCCCAAGACCGTCACCACCACCGTGGCCTTGTCCAAGGGCGAAGTCCGCATCACCGGCATCTGCAAGGGTTCCGGCATGATCCATCCGAACATGGCCACCATGCTGGGCTACCTGCTTACCGACGCCGAGCTTTCGGTCGACGTCGCGCGCACGATGCTCCAGGACGCCAACAAGGTCAGCTTCAACATGATCTCGGTCGATGGCGACACCTCGACCAACGACTGCGTGTTCCTGCTGGCCAACGGTGCTTCGGGCACCGGCCTGGCCAACGACGAGGACTACCGCCTGTTCAAGCAGGCGCTGGTCGGTGTTTCGCAGGTGCTGGCCAAGTCCATCGCCCGCGACGGCGAAGGCGCCGACAAGCTGATCGAGGTTTCGGTCAAGAACGCCCCGAGCCAGGAAATTGCCGACATCGCGGCCCGCGGGGTGGTGACCAGTCCGCTCATCAAGTCGGCCATGCACGGCGAGGACCCGAACTGGGGCCGTATCCTGGCCAAGCTGGGCGCGGTCCGCGTGCCGGCCGCCTGCCTGGAAAAGATGCGCCTGGAGATGCAGGGAGCGCTCCTGTTCCTGAATGGCGCCCCGGTGCCGTTTGACCGCACCGACGTGCGGGTGCTGCTCAAGAGCGACACCGTGCGCGTGGACATCGATCTGAACTCGGGCAGCGCCTCGGCCATGGCCTGGGGTTGCGACCTTTCCAAGCGGTACGTGGACATCAACGCGGAGTACTCGTGAACCTTCCCGTCAAAGAAGTCATCTCGACCCTGGGTTATGTGCAGCAGTTCTCGGGCCAGACGGTCCTGATCAAGCTCGGCGGCGCCGCGCTCCAGGATCCGGCGCTGGTCAAGTCCATCTGCAGCGACCTCAAGGTGCTGCGCTCGGTGGGCGTCCGGGTGGTCGTGGTTCACGGAGGTGGTCCTTCGATCAACCAGGAGCTGCAGGCCCGGGGCATCCAGTGGGAGTTCATCGACGGCCAGCGGGTCACGACTCCCGAGATGATGGAAGTCATCGAGATGGTTCTTTGCGGCCTGGTCAATCGCCGCATCGTCCGCACCCTGAACGGCGCGGGCGTCAAGGCCGTGGGCATGTCCGGCTCGGACGCCTCGACCCTGACGTGCAAGCAGGCTTCGGTCAAGCTGGGCCAGGTCGGCCTCATCGACCGTGTCGATACCACCATCATCCACTCCATCCTGGGCACCCAGGACGACGCCGGCAACCAGGGCTCCATCCCCGTCATCGCCCCGATCGGCGTGGGCGTGGTGGGTGAAGCGTTCAACATCAATGCCGACTGGGCCGCCTCGCGCATCGCGCAGGCCCTGGGTATCCGCAAGGTGCTGTTCCTGACCGACCAGGAGGGCATCCTGGATGCCCAGCAGCGCCTGATGACCGAGCTGGATGCCGCTGAGCTGGAAAACCTGATCGAGCTCGGCGTGGTCAAGGGCGGGATGCTGGCCAAGGTCCAGACCGTGCTGCACGCCCTTCGCAACGGCGTGACCGACGTGCACATCCTGAACGCCCGCCGCCCGCATGGCCTGATCGAGGAGCTGTTCACGGACCGTGGCGTGGGGACCATCTGCCGTCTGCGGTCGCGCGCGCGTCCGGGACAGTCCAGGGAGCTGGGTCATGCCTAAGGATTTCCTGACCGGCACAGAGCTCGGGCCCCAGGGGCTCGAAGAAGTTTTGGCCCTCGCCGAGCTGCTCCGCAGCGAGCGCAAGGCCGGCAAGCTGCGGCGTGAGCTCGAGGGCAAGACCTTGGCGCTGGTTTTCGAGAAGCCCTCGCTGCGCACTCACCTCAGCTTTTCGGTGGCCATCCAGGAGCTGGGCGGCCAGGTGGTTGAGAGCTTTTCGCTGAACCGCAAGAAGGAAGAGCCCGAAGACGTGAGCCGCGTCCTGGCGGGTTACGTGCACGGCATGGTGGTCCGCACCCACGAGCACTCGCTCCTGGAGCGCATGGCTTCGCAGGTCTCCACGCCCTTGCTGAACGGGCTTTCAGACACCCATCATCCTTGCCAGATCCTCGCCGACCTCCTCACGCTCAAGCAGCGATTCGGCACCCTCCGGGGCCTGAAGCTGGCCTACGTGGGGGATGGCAACAACATCCTGCACAGCTTGCTGCTCCTCCTGCCCCAGGTGGGTGTGAGTGTCAGCTACGCTTGTCCCGCGGGCTTTGAGCCCAATGCCTTCGTGCTCAAGGAGGCCCGCAAATGGGCTGCCGAAGGCGGCGGCAAGATCGAGTCCACCAACGATCCGGTGGCTGCGGTCCGCGGCAGTGACGCCATCTATACCGATGTCTGGACCTCGATGGGCTTTGAGGCCGAAGAGGCGGCCCGCGAGGCGGCGTTCCAGGGTTACCAGGTCAACGCCCAGCTGTACTCGCATGCCAAGCCCACGGCGCTCATCCTGCATTGCCTTCCCATGGTCCGGGGCAAGGAAATCACCGCCGAGATGGTGGAGCACCCCAACTCGGCCATCTTCCAGCAGGCCGAAAACCGGCTGCATGCCCAGAAGGCGCTCCTGTCGCGCTACTTCGCGGGGCGCTGAGGCAAGGGCCGGGAGTCATGGAAACGTTCAACGAAACCTCATTTGAATCGGATCCCAAGGCACGGCTCGACGCGCTTCGGGAGCTGCTCAAGCAGGGCACGTTGTCCACCCAGGACGAGCTGCGCGAAAAGCTCGAAAAGCAGAGTTTCCGGGTCACCCAGTCCACGGTCTCGCGCGATCTGCGCAAGCTCGGAGCGGTCAAGGCCATCGATCCGGACGGGCGGACGCTTTACCGCCTGCCTGAAGAGGACGGGGCCATCTCGCTGCGCGCGCCGCTTTCGGACCTGGTGCATGACGTGCAGTCCAATCAGTCCATGATCGTGATCCACACCTCGCCCGGCTCGGCGTCCTTGATTGCCCGTTATCTGGACCGCACGCGGCCCGGCGGCATCTTGGGTACCATTGCCGGAGACGACACCATCTTCGTGGCGCCTTCCGGGCGTCGTTCGATCCAGTCCACGATCCAGGACCTGCAGGAAGCCATCGCCGAAATGGGCTGAGGTTTCCGTTCCCGGATCTCCAGGTGGCCTGGTTCAGCCGCTGCGATGGATCCAGATGGGCGAGTGGGCTGTGGGGATCCAGGCCTCGCGCCTCAGCCATTGGGCCATGCCCAGGATCTCCTGGAGCCCTCCGGTTCGACCGCGGGCAATGAGCCTGATCGTGCGCCGTGAAGCAATTCGCCGCAGATCGGCCAGGACCTTGGCCAGTGTGTCGCGATTCACCGGATCGTAAAGAAAGTAGTAGTCAGCCTCTTCGGGTTCCCAGCCGGCCTCGGACAGGTCGCGGGTCTCGAACCTCACCCGGGCCGGATCCAGACCTGCCAGCGCTGCCACCCGGTTGGACTCGTCGACCCGCGTGCGGACAATCTCGTAGCCGGTGAAGCGGGCCTCGGGCAGGCAGTGCCCGATGACGAACCCCAGGCGCCCGTAGCCCGCCCCCAAGTCGACCAGCCGCTGGCCTGGGGTCAGGGCGATCTTTTCGAGCACCTGGAAAAGTTCTCCATAGGGCGTATTGAGCGAGCTTCGTGAAAGCACGCCCGAACCGCTCCAGGAAGCCTTGCCCAGGGCCGAGGGCTCGACCGCCGCGCGCTCCTTGCCCTGCGCCAGGTCCACCGAGGAGCGCTCCACCGCGCCGATGCGGAGGCCGAGAAGCGCGTCCAGCACCAGGTCCGTGCCTGCCGGATGGGGAGCCTGGGTTCCGGGTTCGCCGATCAGGGTCTGGGCCACTTCAGCCCAGCCGCCTGCGGCCGCAAGCAGGGCCTGCCGGCGTTCCGGCGTGAGACCTTCGAGGTGGGCCTCGACCTGGACCAGGGCCTCAGGTCCGATGGCCGGGAACTGGTGAAGCAGGGCGCTGCACGCCTCGTGGGGAGGCAGCGTGCCCCAGCGGGCGATCCAGATTTCCACTGGGGTTGAATCCGGGTTCAAGGTGCATCCTTCCTGGATCAGTGCAGGAAGAAGGTGACCCCGACGCCGCCCTCCGCAAGAAAGCGGGTGCTGGGAATCAGTCCCATTCCAGGAGCGAACTCCAGCGAGAACTCGAGGGGAGTCTTGTCCAGGCGGTACTGGAGCCCGAGCGGCACCCGGAGTGCCAGGCCGAAGGTGTCGCCCGATTCAAGGTTCGCACGGGTTCCGGTTTTTCCACCGCCCGAGAACAGGAGCGAGCCACCGATCCCTGCGTAGGGCACGACCTTCCGGAGGCCCGCCGGCAACCACGAGGCGCCCGGAAAGCGGAAGTCGTAGTCCGCCGCCAGGAACAGCACATCCTGCGACCAAGCCAACAGAGGCCTGAGCTCCTCGCCCGGCGCGGTCTGGAGGACTGCGGTGAACCCGGTCGGATCGCCCAGCAGGACGCCCAGACCCAATTTTCTGCCCGAGGCCTCGGCGGCTTCGGCCGGTGAAAGGGGGGCCAAGCCCAGGGTCAAGGTCAGCAGCAACGCGGCGAAGATCGATTTCATGGGGCGGAAGCCCTCCAGGCTCCAACTCATTCTTAGATCGTCTTTGGGAAAGCGCCCAAACGATAGCCCGAATCTGGGTGAAAACAAGCACCCCGAGAAAAAAGAAAGCTCCGTGTCAAATTTGCAAAACTTGAGTCGCTCGCTAAACTCCAGGGACCTATTGGAATGGGGGAAAAAATGAAAGCTCTGGAGTCAGGGAAGAGTCTGGTTCTGCTGGCAGCGTTGGGGATCGGATTCTCCGCCGCCGCAGCGGAATACAAGGAACATGAGGTCATCGTCAAGTTCAAGAACGGCGCCGCGCCTTCGCGCACCGTCATGAACTCGATGTACCGTTCGCTCGGAGTTCAAAAGGTTCAGCGTCTGGGCGGCACCATGCGCGGCTTCCAGCAGCTGGTCCTGGACGACAGCATCAAGGTGCAGGACGCCATCGCCGAGCTCCAGAAGAGCGACGCCGTGGAATACGCCCAGCCCAACTACATTTTGCACGCGGGTCCGACGACCCGTTTGCCGATCCCCGCAGGCTTCCAGCCCAAGGATGGCGGCGGTATCGGTGACATCTGCCAGCAGCTGGGCCTCCCGCCCTCCGTTT
>CANFHS010000026.1 GCA_947446835.1 Bacteriovoracaceae bacterium | reverse complement strand
TCTGGGCTCGCCCCGACCCGGAAAACCAGGGGTCCCCGTGGTGGATCCGGGTGCTGGATCCCGAAACTCCCGCGCGCCTGGGCGGACTGAATGTCCGCGAAGCGCATCTGGCACCTCACCTCGCCTTCCGGCTGGGTGAAACACGCCTGACCCTGGAACCGCTGCAAACCTCGCTGAGCCTTCCCTCGCAGCCCTCAGGCATGCGCCCCTGGCTGACCCAGTCCGAAGAAGGCCGTCAGCTGCTCTGGAATACCCGGAAAGCGGCAGCCACCCCCCTGTCGCTGTACCTGGCCGGTGAGACCGGCACGGGCAAGGAAGTGCTGGCCCACCTGATCCATGCCTGGAGCGATCGCGCTTCCGGTCCCTTCGTCCCCCTTCACTGTGGCGCGCTGGCCCTTTCACTGGCCGAAAGCGAGCTCTTCGGGCACGTCAAAGGCGCCTTTACCGGAGCCCTCCACCACCGCCCTGGCGCGCTCATGCAAGCGCACAACGGAACGCTCTTCCTGGACGAGGTGGGGGACCTTCCCATGGACATCCAGGTCAAGCTGCTGCGGTTCCTCGAGAACGGCGAGATCCGCCCCGTCGGCGCCGACCGGCCCTCCCGGGCCGACGTGCGCCTGGTGTGCGCGACCCACCTGCCGCTCAAGAAACTGGTCGAGGAGGGGCGATTCCGCCGCGACCTGTACTTCCGCCTGGCCTCGGTCACGCTCCAGATTCCCGCGCTCCGCTCACGCCCCGAGGACATCGCATTGCTGGCCCACCGATTCTCCTCGGAACTGAACCGGAATCTGTCCCCCCAGGCCGTGCTGCGCCTGCAGGCCCACTCCTGGCCCGGCAACGTCCGCGAGCTCCGTCATGCCATCGAACGGGCCTGCGGGTTGGCCGGCCCGTTCTCCCAGGTGCTGACCGAGGAAAATTTCGAGTTCCTGATCACTCCCGAGTCGGTGGCCGAAGCTCCCGGAGTGGAGCTCGGCGCAGCCATCCTCACGCTGGAAGAGATGGAACGGGTGATGCTGTTGAAAGCGCTGAAGCTGTCCTCCGGAAACCGGGCCAAAGCCGCCAAAATCCTGGGTGTGGCTCGCAGCACGCTCTTCGAAATGCTCAAGCGGCACAGAATTCCGGGACCTCGAACCCCCACCCGAGAGGCGGTCGCCTGACGCTTTGCGCAACCGAATGAATTGAAATCTGACACTTTCTCCGTGGATTTAGCTGCCCGTCCGAGTTACCCCTTTCTGCATCCAGGGGGAAATTGGAATGAAGCTGCATCTCGGGTTCGCGCTCGTGGTTTCCATGGCTTTCGGGCTTTCGTCTGCCCAGGCGGGAGAAGCCTATGGCCTCCTGCCTTCCTGCAAAGGCCCCCAGGGCGAGCTTTCCCTGGACGACGCCCGGGTGGTGAAGCTGAAGCACTCCACGCCGAACCAGTACCTGGACCGGGCCCACGTCGCCGGACCGATCCGGCAGGTTTATGCCGAACGCAGCGGCCACTCGCACTTTTCCATCGAGATTGACGGCCGCACCGGAGAGCGCATCGAGGTGGTCTACAACACTTCGTTTGGCGGCCTTCCGGGCCTTCGTGTGGGAATGCAGGTCGAGGCCTGCGGCGACTACATCACCTCGAGTGCGGCCACCGACAAGTACCCAGCCTCTCCGGACGGAGCCATCGTCCATTGGGTTCACCGGGCCTCGGCCGGGAGCCGCCACCCTGAGGGTTGGGTCGCCATCGACGGCAAAGTCTTCGGAAACCGCTGACCCGGCCCCCAAAGTCTGCTAGGTTCACCCTTCCATGGAAGCTACCTTCGACTTTGAAAAGCGGATCGTTTCCCTCGAGAAAAAACTGACCGACCTGCGGGATCTGGCCAAGCAGGAAGGGGTCGACTTCGGCGCCGAAATTTCGATTCTCGAAAAGCGGGTGGTCGAGCTGATCGACGACACCTACTCCAAGCTGACGCCCTGGCAAAAGGTCCAGCTGTCGCGCCACCCGAACCGGCCCTACACGCGCGATTACGTGGACGCCCTCTTCCCTGATTTCATGGAAATGCAAGGCGACCGCCTCTACGGCGACGACCAGGCCCTGCTGACCGGCGTGGCCACCTGGCCGCCCAGGAACGCGGCGGGCGCCGAAGTTCCAGAGAGCCAGCGCTCGCCCATCCTGATCATCGGCCACCAGAAGGGCCGGACGACCAAGCAGAAGATGGAACGCAACTTCGGCATGGCCCGCCCCGAGGGCTACCGCAAGGCCATGCGGGTCATGCAGATGGCCGATCGCTTCAAGATGCCCATCCTGTGTTTCATCGACACGCCGGGCGCTTACCCCGGTCTGGACGCCGAAGAGCGCGGCCAGTCCCAGGCCATCGCCGAGTCGATCCGCCTGATGTTCTCGCTGAACGTTCCGGTGGTCTGCGTGGTGATCGGCGAAGGCGGCTCGGGCGGAGCCCTGGCGGTCGGCGTCGGCAACAAGGTCCTGATGCAGGAATACAGCTACTACTCGGTCATCGCGCCCGAAAGCTGCGCCGCCATCCTGTGGAGCGACTCGAACCTGGCCGAACGGGCCGCCGAGAAGCTCAAGATGAGCCCCACCGAGCTGCTCAAGCTGGGCGTGATCGATGGCATCATCCCGGAACCCAAGGGCGGCGCCCACCGGGATTGGGCCCAGGCCGCCGAGCTGATGCGCCAGGCCCTGGTGGAACAGTTCGAGCCCCTCATCAAGATCGGCAAAAAGGCCCCGCAAAAGCTGGCCGAGGCCCGCCTGGAGAAGTTCCGCAAGATGGGCGCCATGGCCCTGGCCCACACCGGTAACGGAGCTTCCGAAGACGCATGAAGCCTGTCCACTCGATGACCGGATTCGGGACCGCCGAAGGCAAGATTGCCGGGCAGCGTTTCCGGATCGAGATGAAGGCGCTCAACCACCGGTTCCTGGACCTGAAGGTCCGGCTGCCGCGCGAGCTGCAGGCCGCCGAGATCCAGGCGCGAAAAGCCATCGAAGGCCTGTTTCACCGGGGCACGCTCGAAGTGAAAGTGGAACGCGTGGCCGACCCCAAGGGAACGGCACAGGCTCCCGAGCTCAACCTGGCCCTGGCCCGGCACTACCACACGGCCCTCACCACCCTGCAGCGCGACCTGGGTCTGCAGGACCCGCTGCGCGCCGCCGACATTGCCCAGATGCCCGAAGTCCTGAGCCGCCCCGAAACGGGCGCCGCCATCGAGGACGCCTGGGTGGAGCTTGAGCCCCTGGTCGAGGGCGCGTGCGTCCAGCTCCAGCAGATGCGCCTCACCGAAGGCACCGCCCTGAAGCGCGTGCTCGAAACCGCGCTGAACGAGATGCAGGCCACCCTGGCCGGTATCCGCTCCAAGCGGGAACAGTGGGAATCCCAGAGCCGCAAGAAGTTCCAGGAGCGCGTGCAGGCGCTTTTTGAAAGTTACCCGCTGCCGGCCGGCACCCCGGTCCAGACCATCCTCGAAAGCCGGATTGCCCAGGAACTGGCCCTTCTCCTGGACCGCTCCGATATCGAGGAAGAGCTGATCCGCTTCCAGGGTCACCTGGATCATTTCCGCAAGATCCTGCACGAAGGCGGACCCGTGGGGCGCAAGCTGGATTTCCTGCTCCAGGAGCTGGGCCGCGAGGTCAACACCCTGTCCAACAAGGCGCAGGACCTGGGCATCAGCGCCGAGGCCCTGGGCATCAAGGTGCGGCTGGAGCAGGTCCGCGAGCAGGTGATGAACCTCGAATGAACGCCACCCGCCCGGCTTCCAGGAAGCTCATCGTGATCTCGGCCCCGTCCGGAGCCGGCAAAACCACGCTGTGCAGCCGGCTCCTGCGGGATTTCGCGGAGCTCACGCTTTCGATCTCGACCACGACCCGGGCTCCTCGTGGCGAGGAAAAGCACGGTGTGGCCTATTTCTTCGTGTCGCGGCAGGAGTTCGAGCAGGGCATCCAGGCCGGCGAGTTCGCCGAGTGGGCGCTCGTGCATGGCAACTACTACGGCACCTCGCGGAAAACCCTCGAAGACAGCTTCCGGGCCGGGCGCGCCGTGCTGCTCGACATCGATGTGCAGGGCGCGGCCAGCCTGCGCCAGGCTTTTCCGGCCGAGACCTGCACCATCTTCATCAGCCCGCCGGACCTGGAAACGCTCGAAACCCGCCTGCGCGCGCGCGGCACCGACTCCGAGGAATCCATCGCCCGCCGCATGGCGAATTCCCGCCAGGAAATGGCCGAGGCATCCCGGTTCGACACGGTGATCGTCAACGACGAGCTGGAGAAGGCCTACGCGGCGCTCCAGTCGAGGGTCGCCAAAGCCCTGGGACGCGACCCGGGGGGCCGGACATGAGCCGCAACAAGACGGCCACCCTCAAGACCATCACCGATACGGTCCTGTCGTACTACCCGGACGCCAAGATCGACCTCCTCACCAAGGCCTACCACTTCGCCGACGAGGCCCACCGGGGTCAGCTGCGCTCGTCGGGCGACCCCTACATGATCCATCCCACCGAGGTGGCGCTGCAGCTGGCCGAGCTCAAGCTCGACCTGGCGTCGATCATCACGGGCCTGCTGCACGACACGGTCGAGGACACGGGGGTCACCCGCGAACAGATCGAGAAGGACTTCGGCGCCGACGTGGCCGACCTCGTGGACGGCGTCACCAAGCTGTCCAAGATCACCTTCCGCACTTCCGAGGAAAAGCAGGCCGAAAACTTCCGCAAGATGATCCTGGCCATGGCCAAGGACATCCGGGTCATCCTGGTCAAGCTGGCCGACCGTCTGAACAACATGCGGACCCTGGAACACCTGCCGCAACACAAGCGCCAGGCCATCGCCCAGGAAACCCTGGACATCTACGCCCCCATCGCCAATCGCCTGGGCATCAGCTGGATCAAGATCGAGCTGGAGGACCTGTGCCTGCGGCACCTGCACCCGGACGTCTACTACAAGCTCGCCCAGAAGGTGGCGATGAAGAAGGCCGAGCGGGAAAGGTACATCGAGGAGGTGGGCGGCATCCTCAACGAGAAGCTCAAGGAATACGAGCTTCACGGCTCGGTGATGGGCCGGGCCAAGCACCTGTACTCGATCTTCAAGAAGATGGAGCGCCGGAACGTCGACTTCGACCAGCTCTACGACATCCTCGCCTTCCGCATCGTCGTGGACAACATCACCGAGTGCTACAAGGCGCTGGGCGTGATCCACGCCACTTACAAGCCCGTCCCTGGCCGCTTCAAGGACTACATCGCCATGCCCAAGGCGAACAACTACCAGTCGCTGCACACGACGGTGATCGGGCCCTACGGCGAGCGCGTCGAGATCCAGATCCGCACCCAGGAAATGCAACAGGTGGCCGAGAGCGGGATCGCCGCCCACTGGCGCTACAAGGAAGGGCGTTTCTCGTCGTCGGCCAAGGACAACGTGGAATGGGTGCAGCGCCTGCTGGAATGGCACAAGGAGCTCAAGGACCCGAACGAGTTCCTCGACACGGTCAAGATCGACCTGTTCGCGGAGGACGTGTTCGTCTTCACCCCGCGGGGTGAGGTCAAGCAGCTGCCCCACGGCGCGGGCCCCCTGGACTTCGCCTACGCCGTCCACACGGACGTGGGCCACAAGTGCGTGGGGGCCAAGGTCAATGGCAAGATCGTGCCGCTCAAGCACCGGCTCCAGAGTGGCGACACCATCGAGGTGGTGACCTCGCCTTCGCAGACCCCTTCCAAGGACTGGCTCAAGCTGGTCAAGAGCTCGCGCGCCAAGGCCAAGATCCGGGCCTTCATCAAGGAACAGGAGCGCAACCGCGCCGCCGATCTGGGCGAGGAGATGTTCGAAAAGGGCCTGCGCCAGTACGAGCGAACCGTCAAATCGCTCGAAAAATCGGGCGAGATGCAGAAGCTCATCCAGCGCTTCTCGCTGCAGACCAGCCGGGACCTGTACGTGGCACTGGGCTACGGCCGCATCTCGATGGAAGCCATCATCACCGAGATCGTGCCCAAGGAGGACCTCGAGAAGAAGCAGGCCGAAGGCCGCGCCGAGGACGAAAGCTTCATGAAGCGGGTCTTCAAGGCGGCCCAGCGCCGCTCGGAGGCCCGCAACGCCATCACCGTGGCCAACCTCGACGACATCCTCATCCGCTTCGCCCGCTGCTGTACCCCGCTGCCGGGCGACTCGATCGTCGGCTTCATCACCCGGGGCCGCGGAGTCACGGTCCACACCGCCGCCTGCAGCAAGGCCATCGACAACGACGCCGAACGCCGGGTCGAGGTCCGCTGGAACGCGGCCATCTCAGAGAACAAGGCCGTCAAGCGGCACGTCCAGATCCGCGTCCTCTCGCAGGACGAGCCCGGGCTCCTGGCCGAGATGTCCACGGCCATCTCATCGTGCGGGGTCAACATCGCTTCAGCCCAGATCCGCACCACCAAGGACAAGAAGGCCTGGGCCCTGTTCGATGTCGAGGTCAATGACATCTCCCAGCTGCAGAAGGTCCAAAGCGCCCTGGAAAAGAAGCGCGGCGTGATCTCGGTGGAACGCGTCCGCTCCTGATCGCCGGGCCGCGGGTCAGAGCGAAGGTCCGCGCGAAGTTCAGTGCGCCGGCCAGAGCGCCAGTGAAGGCCGCTCCTTGCGCTGCAGGGCCGCCTCGAAGTCCTTGAGCCGCTGGGCCTGCTCGTGCTTGACGGACTCCCGGCGCGCTTCCTGCTCCTGCTTCCGGCGGCTCGTCTCGTCCTTGAAAAGGTCGAGCATCACCCGGCGCCGATCCAGGAATTCCTTGATGTAGACGCGACGATCCGATCCCCGGGTATGGTCCCGGAAGAAATCGTGCCGCGCGTCCTTTTCATGGTTCTCGAATTCCTTCTGGCGAGCCGCCTGCGAGGACTTCAGCTCCTTCAGCTCCAGGTCCTGGCGGTGCTTCAGGGCCGCCAGCTCGGAAGTCTGGGCCTTCTTGAACTCCTTCTGGAGCGTCCTGGATTCATCCGGTGAAATCGTCGGGATCGGGCTCGGAAGGACGGTGATGAGGGCGGGCGTCGACGTCGGGCTCGGAAGGGCCGACGGGCGCGTGGCCGCCCGGGCGTCCGAGGTTGCCAAGGCCAGCACCAAGAAAAAGCCCGAAGCGAGGATCCCCCGCTTCGGGCCATTCAAAAGAACCTGGGTACGGGAATCAGTGCGAGCCGATGGCAGGACCAGCCGCGATGATCTGGATTTTTGCGACCTTGAAACCCCAGCCATTGACGCTCCCGTCCGACTTCAGCTTGATGAGGATCTTGTCGCCCCGGACGTACTCGGACCGGTAATTGGCCACCGTTCCGGTGATTTCGTCCACGGTCTCACCTGCTGCAGTCTGAACTGAAACCTTATCGTAATTGCGCTCGGTTTCAACCCTTTCGAAAATCACCCGCATGAACTTGGCTCCCGGGGAGCTGATCGTGAAGGTCTGGTCCGCCGAATTCTTGTAGGGGTGCTCGGATTCCGTGGTGTCGACCTGGTCTTTCCAGAGCGACTCATCCGGTTCGTCATTCGGGGGGACCACGTTCATCAGGGCGTTGTAGGCGTTCACGCGGCCCTTGGCGACGACCTTGCCCTTGAGCCCCTGGACCGGGGTCGAGGTGCGGATCAGGCGCGACTTGATGTCGGCATAGGTGAGCGTGCTGTCCGCCGACATCAGGAGGGCGGCGATGCCGGCCACGTGCGGGGTCGCCATCGACGTTCCGCTGAAGGTGGCGTACTTGCCACCCTTGACAGTGCTGAAGATCTTCACGCCAGGAGCGGCCACATGGACCGTGGTCTTGCCGAAGTTCGAGAACGAGGCAATGGAGTCACGGTTGTCGGTCGCTGCCACGGCCAGCACGTTGTCGAGCTGGTAGCTTGCCGGGTAAGAAGGAAGGGCGTCGTTGTCCGAGGAGTCGTTGCCCGCGGCGGCCACGAACAGGATCCCCTGGTCCTTGGCGGCCTTGATGGCGTCCAGGAGGAGCTGCGAGAAACCGCCGCCCCCCCAGCTGTTGGACATGACGTTCACCTTCATCTGGCGCGCGTAGTTGACCGAGTTGATGGCGCCTTCGGTCGAGCCGGAGCCGCTGCCGCTCAGGAACTTCACCGGAAGCAGGGACACGTTCCAGTTCACACCGGCCACGCCCTGGCCATTGTTCGCCGAGGCGCCGATGGTGCCCGCGCAGTGCGACCCGTGGTCGTGGTCATCGTTCGAGGCCGCGGTGTTCGCGAAGAAGTTCCAGCCATGGATGTCGTCGATGAAGCCGTTGCCATCGTCATCCTTGCCGTTGCCTTCCACTTCGCCCGGATTGGTCCAGAGGTTGTCCTTCAGGTCCGGATGGGTCCAGTCGATGCCGGTGTCGATGACCGCCACCAGGATGTTCCTGGAGCCGGTGTGACCCTGCTGCCAAACCGGCAGCACGTTGATATCGGCGCCCACGGTGCCCACCTGGCCGGCCGAATCGGCCTGACCGGTGTTCTTCAGGCCCCAGAGCTTCTGGAATTCGGGATCGGTCGGGACGCCGGATTCAAGGGCGTGGACCACCCAGTTCGGCTCAGCCACTTCGACCGAGTCGCTCTGGCGAAGGGCCGCGATCGCGCGAGGCAGGTCCGAGTCGTTTGCGATGCGGACGTTCTGCACCTGCGCATCGGTGACCAGGGGGTGAATGCTCAGGACGGCTTCCTGACCGAGCGCCCGGCGCAGGGTCTGGATGACCACGGACTGGGCCTGCACCCGCGACTGCGACTTGAGCTTCACCAGGACTTCACCCGGAACATGCTCCTGGGTGCGAATGACCTGGTTCATGGCCTGGGCCTGGGGAACCGAACCCAGCAACCCGAGAGCAGCCGCGCCCAACGAAACCAGGACCTTGTCCCGGCCAAAAACAGAGAATCCGTTCCCCATTGTGTCCTCCCTGAACAACATGGAAATAAAACCCGTTCGCTTTCCGAGATTTTATCCACTGTCAGGGTTTTGTCAAATGGCCGGCCGCTTCCAGAAGCTCCCGGGCGCGGTGACCTTCACACCAGAGGGCGCCAGTCACGGACCCGGACCGTCGGCGTCACGCGCCCCCGGAACCGGTTCAGCTCGGGAACGCCGGCCCACTCGCACTCGGCCTCCAGGACACCCTCGACGAGAAGCTCATCGCGCTCGGCCGCATGGAACCAGATGGCCTCCATCATCACCGCCGCACCGCTCGAAGCGGCCCCGTGCACCAGGTTGAGCTTCAGGTGGCGACCCTTCAGGATCTGCCTCGTGCGCGCCGAAGCGCGAAACGTGAAAACGGGCTCCGGGTTTCCGGGACCGAACGGTCCGAGGCTTTCAATCTCACGCAAGGTCCGCACGTCGAGCTCGGCCAGGGTGCAGGCTCCCTCGACGAGCAAGGGCTTGGCCAGCGCATCTTCCTGGATGCGCGCCAGCGCCTGGTCAAACGACTCGGCCAGCGCGTCCACCTGGTCGTGCGCCACCGAGAGCCCGGCGGCGTGCTTGTGTCCGCCAAACCCCAGCAGGTGCGCCGCCGAGTCCCGCAGCGCCTGGAGCACGTCCTTGCCCGCGAACGAACGCACGCTGCCCTTGCCGAAGTCCTCGCGCAGCGCGATCACCGCGGCGGGCTTGCGGAACGTCTCGGTGACCCGCGAGGCCACGATGCCCACCACGCCCTCGTGCCACTCGCGATCCGCGACCACGATGCCGTGCTTGAACTTGCCCTGGGCCAGCCCCTCCTCGACCCGCGCGCGCACCTGGTCCCAGATGGCGTTCTGCAGCTCGGCGCGCTCCTTGTTGACCCGCTCCAGCTCGTGCGCCAGCACAGCGGCTCGCGACACGTCCTCGGTGGTCAGCAGCTCCAGCGCGGTCGATGCCGAACCCATGCGGCCTGACGCATTGATGCGCGGACCGATCACGAAGCCCAGGTGCCCCGGGCTGATATCCCGCGACGAAACGCCTGCGGCCTCGAGCAGGGCCCGCACCCCGGGCTTTCTGGACTGCTTGAGGATCTCCAGTCCGTGTCGCACCAGGATGTGATTGTCGCCCGTTAGCGGCACCATGTCGGCCGCGGTGGCCATGACCACGAGGTCCAGGTGCTGCTTGAGGTTGGGCTCCTGTCCCACAGGCCACCAGCCCAGCTCGCGCCCCCGCGAGCGCAGCGCCCGCGCCAGGTAGAATGCCAGCCCGCAGCCGCACAGCTGCCGGAGGCCCGACTCGCAGTCGGCGCGCTGGGGATTGATCACCGCCGCCGCCGCCGGCACTCCTTTGGCGGGGTCGATCTGGTGGTGGTCCACGACCACAACCTCGATGCCCAGCTCGGTAGCACGCTGATTAGCTGCATGGCTCGTGATCCCGCAGTCCACCGTCAGCATCAGGCGGACGCCGGCCTCATGGGCCTCGTCCACCGCGGCCGGATTCAGGCCGTAACCATCCTTGAAGCGATCGGGCTGCCTCGCATCGAACCGGAAGCCCCAGTCGCGCAGGATGCTGCTCAGGAGCGCGGCGCCCGAGGTCCCATCCACGTCGTAATCGCCGTAGACCCGCACATGTTCCTGCGCGGTACGGGCGCGCACCAGGCGCTCCACCGCACGGTCCATGTCGCGGATCCTGAAAGGGTCCGTCAGCTTCTCCAGGCGAGGATTCAGGAACTCGCGGATGGCCTCGGCGTCCCGGAGGCCGCGAGCCAGGCAAACCCGCAAGGTCGTGACCGACAGTCCGGTCTCGCTGCCCAGCCGGTCCAGCAGGCCCTGCAGGTCCACACCACTCCCCGACTCCTCAGGAGCCCTGAGCTTCCACTCGCGGACTTCCACCGGTGCCCCCCGCGACACCCGGTCAGGCCCTGGCCGGCTTCATGCCAGCGCCCGAGGCCCTGGCCTTCTCTTTGGCGATGCGCCGCTTTTCCATGTACAGGATCATCGGGTTGGCAACGTAGATGGTCGACGGCACCGAGATGGCGAAACCGATGATGAGCGGCAACGAGAAGTCCTGCAGCACCGGGCCGCCCATGAAGAACATGGCGAACACCACGAGCAGCGTGCAGCCCACGGTCAGGATGGTCCGGCCCAGGTTCAGGTTGATCGACTTGTTGATGGCCTGCTCCAGGGTCCAGTTCGGGTGCGCATGCGTGAAGTCGCGGATGCGGTCGTAGATGACGATCGTGTCGTTGCACGAGTAGCCGGCGATGGTCAGCATGGCAGCGAGCACCGTCAGGTTGAATTCGCGCTGCATGGCCACCCAAACGCCCAGGGTGATGATCACGTCCACGGCCAGGGCGCGCAGGACGCCCGGGGCATAGCGGATGTCGAACCGGAAGGTGATGTAGACAACGATGCAAAGCAGGGCGTACAGGATGGACAGGAACGCCGACTGGCGCAGGCTCTCCCCTGCGGCCGGGCCCACCACGTCCACCTTCTTGACCTCGAACTGGCCTGCACCTACGTGGGCGGTCAGGGCCTGTTCGACCTGGGCCGCCACCTGGTTCAGCTTCTCGGCCGTGGCCTGCACCTTGATCATGAACTCATGATCCTGGGGCTCGCCGATCTGCACGACTCCCGGCTCCTTGATGCCGCCCTTGTCGAGCGTCTCACGCAGGCCCGCGATCTCCATCGAGGCGGGAACCTTGACCTGCACCAGCGCGCCGCCGGTGAAGTCGATGCCGTAGTTCAGGCCTTTGACGGCCAGCAGGCCCAGGCTGATGACGGCAGCCACGGTGGACAGCCACACGATCGGTTTGCTTTTGCCCAGAAAATCGACGTTCAGGTCGGGACGGACGAGATGGAACACGGTGAAGCTCCCTGGTTTCCGGGTTTCAGATCGAAAGCTGCTTGATCTCGGATTTGCGGAATCCGAGGTAGCCGTCGAAGAACAGTTTGCACACGGTGATGGCGCAGAACAACGTGGTGAGGATGCCGATGAGCAGGGTCACCGCGAAGCCGCGGATGGGGCCCGTGCCGTAGGTCATCAGGATCACCGCGATGATTCCGTGGGTGATGTTGGCGTCGAAGATGGCCGTGAAGGCCTTCTGGAAGCCGGCCTGCACCGCACCCGTCACGGACTTGCCTTCCATCAGCTCATCGCGGATGCGCTCGAAGATCAGCACGTTGGAGTCGACCGCCATGCCGATGGTCAGCGCGATGCCGGCCATGCCCGGCAAGGTCAGCGTGGCATCGATGCCGATCAGGATGGCCAGCAGGAACAGTGCGTTGAAGATCAGCGACACGGAGGCCACGACCCCGCTCATCCGGTAGTAGATGGAGATGAACGCGAAGATGAGCAGGCAACCCACCACGCCGGCCTTGGCGCCGGCCTGGATGGAGTCCTGGCCGAGCGAAGGGCCCACCACCCGCTGCTCGAGGAACTCGAGCTGCGCGGGAAGCGCGCCGGCCCGGAGCACGATGGCCAGGTCCTTGGCTTCCTGCATCAGCTTCTCGCCATCGCCCGAGCCCAGCGTGATCTGGCCGCGGCCGCCCGAGATGCGGCTCTGGATCACCGGCGCGGAGTGCACGATGTTGTCGAGCACGATGGCCAGGCGATTGTGGAGGTTGGCGGCCGTGACCTTGTCGAACAGGTCCGCGCCGCGCGGGTTGAGCGTGAAGCTCACGTTCGGCCGACGGGTTTCCGGATCGAAAGCCACGGAGGCGTCCTGCAGCTCCTCGCCCGTCACTTCCGCCTTGCTGAACAGCAGGTACGGGATACGGCCGGCGCCTTCGTTCTCGGTACGGGCGCCCTGGCCCTTCACGCGCTCAAAGGCGATCTGGGTGCCTGCGGGGATCTTGCCCTGGGCCAGCTCGTTGATCTTGACCACGTAATCGGAGAAGCGGGCGCCGTCCTTGTAGGCGGCGTTGTTCTTGGTTTCCAGCTCCTGGATGATCTGGGCCAGCCGCGAGGGCGGCATGTCCTTGTCGTCCACGATCTTGAACTCCAGCTTCGCCGTGCGACCAATCAGGTCCTTGGCACGCTGGACTTCCTTGATGCCCGGCAGCTCGACCGTGATCCGGTCGTTGCCCTGAGAAGCGATGACCGGCTCGGCCACACCGAACTCGTCGATGCGGTTGCGGATGACTTCGATGGACTGGTTGATGGTCTTGTCGCGGATTTCCTGGCGCGCCTCGCGGGCCAGGCCCAGTTCAAGAGTTCCCGGCTTGTCGCCGGTCAGGCGCAGGTTCGGGAAGCGGTCCTTGACCGCGGCGCGCAGCTTGTCGGAGTCCGCGGCCTGGAACTGGAGCTCCACGCGGGGGTCATCGATGGGGAACCCTTCCTTCACGAGGCGCGACGAAGTGAGGGCGATGCCCTTGTCCTTCATCACCTGCGGAAGCTGCTCCGCCTGGCGGGCCATGACGTCGGCATAGACCTTGTTGAAGTCCACCCCGAGAACCATGTACAGGCCGCCCTGGAGATCGAGCCCCAGGTTGATCTTCTGTTTGAATGGCCACCGGGTCTTCTCGGTGTTCAGGTTGAACACCGTCGGAACCGTGTAGATGACGGCGGTCACGACAAAAACCACCAGCAGAACGAGCTTCGCCCACCAACCCCTGTTCATCATTTCCCCCGTGTTCCGTCGATCAGGTCAGTTCTTTGAGCTGGCCGGCCTTCATGACCTGCGAAACCTGGCTCTTGAGCATCTTCAGGCGGACGTTGTCGGCCACTTCCAAGGTCACCACTTTTTCGGTGATTCCGGCGACGGTGCCGAGGATCCCGGCATTGGTCACGACCTCGTCACCTTTCTTGAGCTGCGAGAGCATGTCCTGCTGCTCTTTCACCTTCTTCTGCTGGGGCCGGATCATCAGGAAGTAGATCACGGCGAACATGCCGACGAACGGCACCAGGTTCATCATCAGCGAAGGCTGCGCGGGCGCGCCAGAAGCGGCCGAGCCGGCCGGAAGAGCCGGGCCATCTGCCCGGACTGACGTCACCGCCAAGGTGGCCTGACCCAGAAAGAATGCTCCCATCGTGATCCATTTTTTCGACATCGGACTCGCCCTCACGGAACTGCGTTATCTGTTGATTTTGCTATAGAAAGTTTTGACCCACTCGTCAAAGCGATTCTCCAGAATCGCGGTCCGCATCTGACGCATCAGGTGCAGGTAATAGGTCAAGTTGTGGATAGAATTGAGCCGCGCGGAAAGCGCCTCGCCACACACGAACAAATGCCTCAAGTATGCGCGCGAGTACTTCGTGCAGGTTTCACACGGACACTCCGGGTCCAAGGGACCGGCATCATCCTGGAATTTCTGGTTCTTGATGTTCAGCTTTCCCAGGCTCGTGAACAGGATCCCATGCCGGGCATTGCGGGTCGGCATCACGCAATCGAACATGTCGATTCCCGCCCGCACCCCTTCCACCAGATCCTCGGGGCGGCCCACGCCCATCAGGTACCGAGGCCGGTCCTGCGGCAGTAACGGGGCGGTGTAGTACGCCATTTTTTGCATGAGGTCGGGCGTCTCACCGATCGACAAGCCCCCGATGGCAAACCCGTCAAACGGCATCGCGGTGATTTCCCGGGCCGAACGGGTCCGCAGCTCCTCGAAGAGACCGCCCTGCACGATGCCGAATCGCGCCTGGTGCGGCTTGAGCTCCACACGAAGCCCGCGCTCGGCCCAGGACACCGTCCGGCGCATCGCCGCTTGCACCTGCTCGGGCGTTGCCGGGTAAGGCGGGCACTCGTCAAACGCCATGACGATGTCGGAGCCCAGGCCGCGCTGGATCTCCATCGAAAGCTCCGGCGTGAAGCGGTGGAGCGATCCATCCAGGTGCGAACGGAAGGTCACGCCCTGGTCATCGATCTTGTTCAGGTCCGAGAGCGAAAAAACCTGGAAGCCTCCGCTGTCGGTCAGGATCGGACCCGACCAGTTCATGAACCGGTGCAGGTGCCCCAGACGCTCGACGCGCTCGTGCCCGGGCCGAAGGTAAAGGTGGTAGGTGTTCCCCAGGATGATCTGCGCCCGCATCTCTTCCAGCTCGCGGGTGGCCACGGCCTTGACCGTGCCCTGGGTCCCCACGGGCATGAAGATGGGCGTCTCGATGACATGCCCTTGGCCATGAAGACCGGGCAAGCGGATGCGCCCGGCCCGGGCGCGCGGCACGCCGTCTTCGCCCGGAAGGGCCTTCTCCACCTGGAATTCTAGGATCGAGCTCAAACCTGCACCTTTCCACCGAGGCCCACGAACGGATTGCCCCGTTTCTCGACGCCCACCTTCGTGTCCGGGCCATGACCCGGGCAAACGGGCACGTCGTCATCCAGCGTGAAGATGCGGCGATGAATGGAGTTCCGGAGGATCTCGCCGTCGCCTCCCCAGAGGTCGGTTCGTCCGACGCTGCCCTCGAACAGGGTGTCTCCCGAAAACAGCAGCTCGGG
>CANFHS010000025.1 GCA_947446835.1 Bacteriovoracaceae bacterium | reverse complement strand
CAGGGGTATCTGGATGGCAGCCGGTGCCTCGACCTGTTCGCGGGCTCGGGTTCCCTGGGCTTCGAGGCCCTGTCGCGTGGGGCCGGGCACGTGCTCTTCGTGGAGAGCGCGCGTCCCGTGGTCCGCATCCTGGAAAAAAACGTGGAGACCTTGAAGGTCGAGGATCGCGTCACGATCTGGACGGACCCGGTCGAAAAGATCGCGTCGCGCCTGGCCGCTCAGGAGCCTTTTGACCTGGTGTTCTCGGATCCGCCCTATGCGGCAGGCTGGGAGCTGAAGCTCCTGGAGACTTTTGACTGGAAGCAGCTGCTCAAGCCGGGAGGCCTCCTGGTGCTGGAGTGGGGCACCCAGAAGTCGCAGGCCAAGGAGCTTCCGGAGCAGGTCCCGTTTCTTGTCAAAGTCCGTGAGAAACCCTATGGTGAGAGCGTTTTGACGACTTACCAGCGACCGGAGGAGCCCCTCTCGTGAAAAAGCGGATTGCCATCTATCCGGGGAGCTTCGATCCGATCACCAATGGTCATCTCGACATCCTGGATCGCAGCCTCAAGCTCTTCAGTGAGATCGTGGTGGTAGTCGCGGGCAGCGGGCGCAAGTCGCCGCTCTTCACGCCCGAGGAGCGCGTCGAGCTGATCCGCGACGTCGTGGCGGATCGCCCCCAGATCCGGGTGGATCAGTGGTCCGGCCTGATCATGCAGTACGCCAAGGAACACCACGTGCATGCGGTCGTGCGCGGCCTGCGGGCCGCTTCCGACTTCGAGTACGAATTCATGATGTCCACGATGAACAAGGAGCTCAACCCGGACGTCGAGACCGTCTTCATGATGACGGCCCAGAACCTCTATTTCGTGAGCTCCTCCATGATCAAGGAGCTGTTCCTGTACGGAGGCGACATTTCGCCTTTCGTGCCCCCGCAGGTGGTGGAACGGCTCGAAGCCAAGAGAAAAAAAGCAGGAACCCGATGAGCGCCCCTTTCCAGTTTGTTCCCTCGCGTCGCCTGGATGGAGTCACCGAGAGCGCCACGCTCAGGCTCAATGCGCTGGTCAACCAGCTCAAGGCGCAGGGGCGCGACGTGGTGAACCTCACTGCCGGCGAGCCGGACTTCAACGTGCCGGATGTGGCCAAGGCGGCGGTGGAGGAAGGGCTGCGCAAGAACCTCTCCAAATACACGCCGGCCGCCGGGATTCCGGCGCTCCGCGAACGCATCGCGCGTCGCACGAACCTGCAGCAGCCCTCTGTGGTGGCCCGGCACGGGGAATGGAAGGCTGCGAACGTCGTGGTCACCAATGGCGGAAAGCAGGCCATCTTCAATGCGATGATGGCTTGCCTGGACGCGGGCGACGAGGTCCTGGTGCCGTCGCCGTTCTGGCTGTCGTATCCGGACATGGCGCGCCTTTGCGGCGGCGAGCCCCGCATCGTGCGTTCCACGCTGGAGCAGGGCTGGAAGATCACGCCCGAGCAGCTCCGCAAGGCCATCACGCCCCGGTCGCGCCTCCTGCTCCTCAATTCGCCTTCGAACCCGACGGGAGCCATGTACTCGCGTGCCGAGCTGGCCGCGCTGGGCCAGGTCATCGAGCAGCACCCGGATGCCGGACGCCTTCTGGTCATCTCGGACGAGATCTACGATCGCATCATCCTGGACCAGGTGCCGTTCTGCTCCTTCGCCGAGGCCTGCCCCTCGATCGCTTCGAGGGTCATCACGGTGAATGGCCTGTCCAAGAGCGCTGCGATGACGGGCTGGCGCGTGGGCTGGTCCGTGGCATCGCCCGAAATCACGGCCGTGCTGGGAATGCTCCAGGGACAGACCACCTCGGGCATCAATTCCTTGGCGCAGGCGGCCTCGGTGGCCGCGCTCGACCTGCCCGAGTCGGCATTCGCGGAGCAGGTGTCAATGTACCGTCGCCGCCGGGATGTTGCGTTGGAAATTTTGCACAAAGCTGGGAGAATCAAGGTGATGACCCCGCAGGGTGCGTTCTACGCGTTTCTCGGGGTCGAGGGATATCTGCAACCGGGTGAGGACTCATCCGTCTTCTGCGAGCGCGTGCTCGAGAAGGCGGGAGTCGCGCTGGTTCCCGGCGGACCCTTCGGGGAGCCGGGTGCGGTGCGACTCAGCTTCGCCACGGACGAGAAATCCCTCGCGGCGGGCTGCCAGAGGCTCGTCGATCATCTGAACGGAGCCTGATCGTTTCCCGATCGGCCCCGTGCAGGGGTCGATGACCGCAAGGAATCCCGCCTGGGCTTGGGGCCAGGAGGGCCCTTTCTCATGCGGATCACAGGATGTTTGGCCGGGATCGGGATTCTGGCAGCGGTCGCGCTGGTGCAGGGGGGCTGTTCGCTCTCGGCGATGAGCGTGCCCGCCATGGACGGCTCCAGCACCGCGGGTCGCCAGGCCGTCCTGGACGCGATCAACAAGTCGCTGACCGAGGGCGACTGCTCGACCGCCATCGCGTGGGCCGAAACCCTCTACAATTCCGACTACACCGGGAACGACGCGCGGATGGCCCGCGCCGCCGCGCACGCTTGCAACCAGGGCCTGGACAGCTTTTTCGGTTTCCTGGGGCAGGTGCCTTCCGAGAACTGGGGCATGGTGGCAGGCCAGGGGTCCTACTTTTTCAGGACCGCCTCCAAGCTCTTCTACACTTCCAGCGCCAGCGAGCAGATCTCGCGGATCGATTCGGGTTCGGCGGCGCTCGAAGCCCTGCAGGCCACGCTCAACCCCGGAACCTACGTGCCTGTGGCCCATCGCATCACCTCGAACGACTACAACACGGGCTCCACGCAGGCCTCCGATCGCACGCTCGACGCCAACATCTACATGGTGCTGGTCAACCTGGCCACGATGGGCGCCCTCCAGAACTATTACGCCAGCCCCAACACCACGACCTGGAAAAAGGGGAAGAACCTGGGCAGCAATGGGGTCACGGACTGGGAAATCTACAGCCGCATCGATTCGGATGCCTGCCTTTACGTCGCCTCGCTGCTGACCATGGTGGATTCCTACGCCGAGATCAGCGCGGAGCTGACGCCGTCCCTGACGTCGTCCTTCAACGTGTTCGCGGCCCTCGGCACCTTGCTGGATGCGGCCTGCGCCGCGGGCTGCAACAACATCAACCCCACCGGGCTGGGCAGTTCGAGTGGCTGCCAGGACATGGGTGCGCTGTGTTCGGCCTGTCCGGCGCTGCTGCGTGATCCCAGCTCCTGCACCGCCACCGCGAACGCGGCGCTCGGCAAGAAGAACCCGTACGCTTGCGCGGCGGCAGGGATCATCAACTTCATCGACCAGAGCACCGCGGCCGGGTGGGTCGGTCCATGAGTCGTCGCGCCCGCCTCGCGCTTCTGGCTTGTCTGCTGGGCTGCGCTTCGGGCGCGGTCGGAGGCGTTGAGGCGCGTGCGAGCGAATTCTACCCGATCTACCGCAGCCCCCGGTTCGATGCGATGGGGGGAGCCTCGGTGGCCATCGTGGAGGACGAGGCGGCTCTTTACCTGAATCCGGCGGGTCTGGCCGGGGTCAAGGATTTCCAGCTCAACTACCTGGTGGCCGACATCGATGCGTCCGACGACGCCATCTTCAAGTCCAGCTCGGTGGCCAGCGCGCTCCAGGGCGGGACGGGCGAAAGCCTGAATGCCATCATGGGCAAGGACATCTACTCGCGGGTCACGGCGAGTCCCATCCTGATGGGTCCGAACCTGGCGGCGGGCTTTTTCTACGATGGCCAGTTGGCCCTTCGTTCCGAGAACAAGGCGCTTCCGCAGATCGTGGCGGGTTACCAGACTACCCAGGGCGTGCAGCTGGGCTGGGCCACGACCCTGGGCGGCAGCAGTGGCAAGGGCCGGCGCGCCCGCGCGAACCGGATGGAGTACCGCATCGGGATCGCGGGCAAGCTCATGGGGCGCCGGGGCGGGTACCGTCTGGTTCCGGTTTCCACCCTGCTGCAGATGAGTGTTTCGGATCTGAAGGGGCTCTTCAATTCGTACGCCGTGGGCTACGGACTGGATGTCGGGGCCCAGGCCATTTACCGCAGCAGCGCGAACCTGAAGCTGATGGCCGGCTTCGCGGCCACCGATGTGGGGGACACCACGTTCGGGAACGGCCCGCAGCCCTCCACGATGAACGTGTCGATCGGAGCCGGCCTGCGCTACGACTTCGGAGGGTTCGGACTGATCGCCGCCTATGACATGCGGAACCTCCTGCAGGCGGCCGACTGGCGCAAGAAGAACCATCTGGGGCTGGAACTGGCCCTGCCGATGCTGAGCCTCTATGGCGGCTTGAACCAGGTCTACCTCACCTACGGACTCAGCTTCGACGCCTGGCTGTTCCGCGTGACCGCGTCCTCCTACTGCGAGGAGCAGGGCGGAGTCGCCTTCCAGGACCCCGAACGGCGCTACGCCGTCAGGATCGGCCTGAAATTCAATCTCTGAGCTTCAGTTGCTCGGCGACCTTGCGCTGGATCCGGGAACCCAGCTCCAGCTGCTTTTCCACGAACGCGGCTTCGTTGGGTCGCGAAGGGGCTTCCTTGGCCCAGTACTTCCTGGCCAGCGCGAGCGCGCGCACGAACTCCCGGTAGTACCGCAGGCGGGTTTGCGGCCGGGAGATGCGGGCCGAGTCGGTCAGCGGCCGGATCAGCATGCGGAATTCCCAGTCGTACAGGTCGAACGATGGTCCGAAGCGTTTCTCGAAATCGGTGAACAGGCGGATGTCGGCACCCGAGTAGTCAGTGAGCAGCCCAGCCTGGATGCGGCGCTCCTCGTAGCTCGACAGGATCCACGCCAGATTGCTCAGCACGTCCAGATGGGTGGGATCCTTCTTCAGGCAAAGCCGGAGGAGGCGCAGCACTTCCTCGAAGGCGTCGTAGGTGATGAAGGTGCCGTAGACCGGCTCCGGGGCGTCGTGGCGCGCGCTGATCCAGGCGTCCACCAGCTCCTGGAGGCATTCCGCGCTCTTGAGGTTGTCCTTCAGGGCCAGGCACCGCTTTTCTTCCGCGCGGGCCTTGGCCAGGGCGACAGGCACTTCCTCCCGGATGAACTTCAGCAGCTCGCGGGTTTCGGTGTGCCTGGAATCGATGGCCAGGATCTTCAGCCCGATGCGCTCGATCTCATGCCAGGCGTTCGTGGGATGCAGCAGCGCCGACTCGGATTGCCACCAGTGGATGACCTGCGCGTAGCACTCCACGGGCTTTTCGGAGCGCGCGCAGGCGGTCTCGGCTTGGCGGGCCTGGGCAATGCTCTTCCAGGGATCGGTTTCGGCCCGGGCGGGGAAGCTCAGCAGGCTCGCGGTGACGAACAGGGTGGGAATCCAGGGGTGTTTCACCCGGGCAGGGGTAGCTCGGGTGTCGCAAAGCGTCAAACTGAACTTGCGACGCGCTCCGCAGTCAAAAGAGTGCCTTTTGTGCCGGGAATTTGACTCGGCAAACGGGAGTGTTCTACCCTCGGAAGCAGGGGTTCCGGTTTCTCTGCTTTGCCCGGGTAGTCAACCACCAACCGCTCGGGACCCCTGGCACAGGAGGCCGTCTTTGCGCAAAGCCTTTATCCTCGATACCAACGTCCTGCTCTTCGATCCCCACGCCGTCCACAAGTTCGGCAACAACGACATCATCATCCCGATTGTCGTGGTGGAGGAGGTCGATCGTTTCAAGAAGGAAATGAGCGAAAACGGGCGTCACGCCCGCATGTTCTCGCGGATGATCGACGACCTCCGCAAGGAGGGTGAGCTCTCCAAGGGAGTCAAGCTCCCGAACGGCGGCCTGCTTTCGGTCGAATTCGAGGCCGGGCATCCGCTTCCCGCCGACCTTCCCATGGACAAGGCCGACAACCGCATGCTGGCCCTGGCCATGGCGCTCAAGAAGGATCAGCCCAAGCGCCCGGTGATCTTCGTCACCAAGGACGCCAACCTGCGCATCAAGGCCGACGCCCTGGGCGTCACCGCCGAGGACTACGAGCCGTCTTCGGTCGAGCCCGACCAGCTCTACGCCGGCACCGCCACGCTGACGGTGGATGCCCACCTGGTGGACGAGTTCTACACGGCCAAGAAGCTCGCTTTCTCGCCGCAGATGGGTGAGAAGCTCAAGCCCAACCAGTACGTCATCCTCAAGGATTCGACCAACCCGAACCACACCGCCATGGGGCGCTTTTCCAAGGAGCTGGACTGCATCGTCCCGCTGCTGAAGCCCGTGGAAGGGCTGTGGGGCATCTTCCCGAAGAACGCCGAGCAGGCGTTCGCCATGGATGCCCTCCTCAATGACGACATCAAGCTGGTGTCGCTGGTGGGCAAGGCCGGTACGGGCAAGACCCTCATGGCCATCGCCGCGGGTCTGGTCAAGACCGTCGACGAAGGCGTGTTCTCGCGCCTCCTGGTGTCACGCCCCGTGTTCCCGCTGGGCAAGGACATCGGCTTCCTGCCGGGTGACATCGAGGAAAAGCTCAATCCCTGGATGCAGCCCATCTACGACAACGTGGACTTCCTGTTCGGCGCGACCGGTTCCAAAGGCCGGCGTGGCGCGGGCAAGGGCTGCCAGGAGCTGATGAACCAGGGCCTGCTCCAGATCGAGCCGCTGACCTACATCCGCGGTCGCACGATCCCGAGCCAGTACCTGATCGTGGACGAGTCGCAGAACCTGACGCCTCACGAGATCAAGACCATCGTGACCCGCGCCGGGGACGGCACCAAGATCGTGCTCACGGGCGACAGCTTCCAGATCGACAACCCTTACGTCGACTCGGCCAACAACGGCCTGGTCTACCTGGTGGACCGGTTCAAGGACGAGTCCATTGCCGCGCACATCACGATGACCAAGGGCGAACGTTCCAAGCTCTCCGAGCTGGCCACGAACCTGCTGTAAGTTCCTGATCCAGGAAATCAGACGGGGAAGGGGCGCAGGCCCTTTCCCCGTTTCTCATCCGGCGGGCTCAGTGCCCGAAGAGGCGCCGGCCCAGATCGGTGAAGAGGTTGCCGATGATCGCGGTCACCCGCGACGGTAGCGCCTTCTGCTCGACGCGGCGGCTGTAGCCCGGGTCTTCCCGGGTCTCCAGCACGCGGCCGTAAAGCTCGTTCCGCGCCACGTAGCCGTACATGTACGAGATCTTGCCGCGGTACTCCTTTTCGAGCGGGTGCTCCCAGGCCATCTGGCTCCGGTAGTGGTCTGTCATGCGGACCTTGGCCTCGAACTCGGCGTCCGTCAGCTCCAGCTCCTGCCATTCGGTGGGAGACGGGGGTTGGCGCGTCGGCCGCATCCGGAAATCCCGCTTCAAGGAGTGCGGCAGGTCGCCCGCGTAGAAGTCGAAAGGCGCGAGGATGCGGACCCCCGCCAGGTCCAGTCCGGATGCCGCCAGCGCCTCGTTGCCGAAGTACCAGGTGGCCGCGTGGTCCGGGTGGTGGTCGTTGGGGTGGGGCAGGACCAGCAGGTCGGGAGCGAAGGCCTGGATGAGCCGACGCAGGTCCGAGAGCACCGAAGCCTTCAGGTAAGGGGCGCCGGGCGTGGCGGCGTTCAGGTAAGGCACTTCGCTGGCGTGGGTGTTGCGGCTGCGGTAGGGGCTGGGCGTGGCTTCGGGCTTGGGGTGCAGGATCTTCCAGAGTCCGCTATCGGGATAGCCCAGGAAGACGAGCTGCTCGCTCCCGAGGCCCAGCTCGGCCACCGCGGCCTGGTCCTCCCGCTGGCGCCAGTAGCCGTAGTTCACGCCGTCGACTTCGGTGGGGCGGAAACCCTTGCGCTTCACGTAGGCCACGGCCAGCGGGCTGTTGCCGTCGCCGCAGGTCAGGTCGATGACCTGGGCGGCTCCGCCCTGGGCCAGGGTGCGCGTGATGAGGCCGGCCGCCAGCATGGCGTCGTCCGGGTGGGGCGCCAGAACCAGCAGCCGTTTCGGGATGGCGATGGGCTCGAACTCCGACGCCTGCGTCCCGAAGGGGACCAGCGACAGCAGCACGAACAGGAGCGGCGCCCGGCAGGTCACGACGAACGCTCAGCCGTGCTGGTCATCGGCGGGCTCGACGCGCTTGAACTCGCTCATCTCGTGATCGAGGTGGCGGCGGTAGGAGCGGGACAGCAGCCGCAGCTCATGGGTTTCGGCCGTCTCTTCAAGCGCCTGGAACAGGATGCGTCCCTGGATCATCATCGGAAGGGTCAGGTGGCCCACCCGGCTCCGTTCCTCCTGGAAGCGGACCATTTCTTCCAGAAGCTCCAGCTTTTCCATTCCCGCGATGCGGGCCTGGTAGTCCTGGTCCTCGGAAAGGGCGTTCCTGAGTTTTCGAGCGGCGTTCAGTGAGATGATCTTGGGTGTTGCCATTCGGTGCACCCCTTCAGCAATTTGAATGCCAGGGGTGAATGGGATCGATTCAGCGTGTGCCCGGATAAAAAGCCTTTGATTTCAAAATCCTGACAAAGTCGCGCGGGCAATGCCCCCTGACCCGAGCCGAGAAAAAAATGGGGCACTGTCTGGTTTTCAGACACTTCCACGGCCCGTTTGACTTGGATCCTCGGACGGCCTCAGACTGGAAAGCAGATGACCCAAGATCGTGGCACGGATGCCCTTCTTTCTTCCATCGACTGGCTCAGGCGCGCGGTCCAGGAAATGGGCGAGCGCAACCAGACCCTCGAGAACGAGATGATCGAGGAACGCATCCGCTCCCAGCAGCTGGCGCGGGACTGCCAGTCCGACCTGCGGCGGCTGCGCGAGGAAAAGGAGAAGACCGAGGCGCGTGTGGCGCAACTCGAGGCCGAAGCCGTGGAACGCAGCCACGAGCTGCTGGGTCTCAAGGCCGAGCTTTCGTCGGCGGTCCAGAAGGCCTTGCAGCTGCGCGAGCAGGCCAGCGGCATGATCCGCGCCGAGCGCGAGCAGATGCGCCAGGCCGAGGCCGCGCTGCGTGGACTGGAGCAGCGGAGCAAGGACCTGGGGCGCGCCAGGATCGAGGCCGAGGAGCAGCTCCTGGCCCGGGACCGGACCATCGAGCAACTCAAGGCCGAGCTGGCCGGGCAGCGGTGAAGCCATGTTCAAGGCGGAAGCGGAACAGCAGGGAACCCGTCTGAATCTCCGGTTCCTGGGGACCGTCGACGAGACCTTCCGGCTCGAGGCCATCGACCCCAGGAAGGTCAAGGAGCTGCACGTCCACTGCAAAGGCGTGGTCCGCATCAACTCGATGGGGGTCAAAGCCTGGTTCAAGTTCTTCCAGGCCGTGCAGGGGCAGAAGATTCCGGTCACGTTCCACGAATGCTCCACGGCGGTGGTGGAGCACTTCAACCAGACCCAGGGCTCCCTGGCCGGAGCCAAGGTCGAGTCGGTCATGGTTCCGTTCTCGTGCGACGCGTGCCACTCCGACCTGGTCGGGTTCTTCCGGGTCGAAGCCCTTCGCAAGGCGGGCTTCGAGGTGCCGCCGCTCGACTGCCCCAAATGCGGCGGTTCGGCGCACCTGGACGACTTCCCGGACGAGTACTTCGGCTTCCTGAAGAAGGGCTGAATCCGCCCGGAGGCCCTCAAGTCGGGGCCCGGAATTTCCGATCCTTCCATGACGGGAGGAGTCCATGGAAAAGGGATTCGACAGGAAATACGGAAAATTTTGGGTGCTGTCCCGGGCCGTCGGCGCGTTGACGCTCCTTCTGGGGTTCCACTCCACGGCCGCCTTCGCCGAGCGCGAGGAGATCTTTCCCGAGTCCCGCTTCGGCCGGGCTCCGGCCAAGGTCCGCGCGCTGGACGTGATCAAGCCCGGCGAGGAGGCCGATGCGGTCGACGAGGCGGTACCCGCCGGAACGCGGTCGCCCGCCAGCCTCCGGATCGGCGAATTCTCGGAGCGCGAAGGCGTGTCCACGGCGGCTCCCCGCGAGCCTGGACGGCTGACCCCGGCCAACAGCCCTGAAATGGCCGCGCTGGGCCTGAAGCGCAAAGGGGTCCAGGAAGTGGCCATCATCGCCGGCGACCTGGGTTTCTTCCCCAAGACCATCTTCGTGAACCGCGATGTTCCGGTGCGGCTCTTCGTGACCGGCGCCTCGCGCAGCACGCTTTGCATCCTCCTGGACAGCTTCCAGGTCCGCAAGCAGATCCGCAGCCAGCGCATCGAGGAGATCACCTTCACCCCGAGCGAACCGGGGCGGCACCGCTTCTACTGCCCCATCAACGGCATGGAAGGCATGCTGGTGGTGCGCGAGCTGATGGGATCCTGATCCTTGGGCGTCTTCGACGAGTCAGTCTCGGTCTTCCTGGAGCCCATCCGTGGCTTCCTCGAGGACGATACCGTCAGCGAGGTCATGGTCAACGGCCCGGGCGAAGTCTTCGTGGAGCGGCGCGGGTTGCTCGAGAAGACCGCCGCGCGGTTCACCGACGAGCAGGCACTGCTGGCTGCGGTCAGGAACATCGCCCAGTTCGTGGGCCGCCGCATCGACGACGAGAATCCCATGCTCGACGCGCGTCTGCCGGACGGTTCGCGCGTGGCCGCGGTCATCCCGCCGTGCTCCCGCAGGGGCACCACGCTTTCGATCCGCAAGTTTTCGCGCAGCTCGCCCACCTTCGTGGACCTGATCGAACGGGGCTCGCTGTCCAAGGACGCGGCCCGTTTCCTGGACGTGTGCGTCTATCTGGCCCGCAACGTGATCGTCTCGGGTGGCACCGGCTCGGGCAAGACCACGTTCCTGAACGTGCTGGGCTCGCGCATCCCGGGCAAGCAGCGGCTGCTGGTCATCGAGGACTCGTCCGAGCTCAAGATCCGTACCGAGCACGTGCTCTTCTTCGAGACGCGCAACGCCGACCCGATGGGCAAGGGCGAAGTGACCATCCGCGACCTGCTCCGTTCGGCGCTGAGGCTCAGGCCCGACCGCATCGTGGTGGGCGAGGTGCGGGGGCCCGAAGCCCTGGACCTGATCACCGCCATGAACACCGGCCACGGGGGCTCGATGGGCACCACCCACGCCAACACCCCCTACGACGCGCTGTCGAGGCTGGAAACCCTGGCCATGATGGGCGAGACCCAGATTCCGCCTTCGGCCATCCGCCGGCAGATCGCCTCGGCAGTCCAGATCGTGGTCCAATGCCGGCGCTTCAACGACGGCTCCCGCAAGGTGACCCATGTTTCGGAGGTCGTTCCCGAGCTGGACGGCCAGGACCGCTACCAGCTGCGCGATATCTACCGGTTTGTGCAGCAGGGGCGTTCGGCCGACGGAAAAGTGGTGGGCGAAATCCTTCCGACCGGCTATATCCCGAGCTTCATGGACGAGATCGAGCTGAACCGGCTCCCGTTTGCCCGGGAGAAGTTCCTCGCTCCGAAATGAGCTCTACTCCCGGATCTTTTTTCCATGGCAGACACCTCCAAGTATGACCTCATCCTGATCGGTTCCGGCCCCGCCGGCCAGCGGGCAGCCCTCCAGGGCGCCAAGGCCGGCCTGAACGTGGTCATCGTGGAAGAGCACCCCGAAGTGGGCGGTGCCTGCGTCCAGTACGGCACCATTCCTTCCAAGTCCCTGCGGGAGTCGGTGTACCGCTTCAGCATGAGCTCGCGTGGCAAGCTCGGGCAGGAGACCCAGGGCGCGCCGGTTTCGACGGGCAAGCGGGCTCGGGGCCAGCTGCCCGACCTGCGGCGCCTGTGGCAGCGCCGTGACCGGGTGGTCCTGGCCGAGGCGGAAATCATCCGTGAGCGCCTGGAGCGCAACGAGGTGAAGCTGCTGCAGGGCCGCGCCCGCATCACGGGCCCGCACACGGTCGAGGTGACCTCCGGCTCCTCCGTCCGGCAGCTCGAGGCTGCCTTCATCTTCGTGGCCACCGGGTCGAGTCCCGAGTTCTACCCGCACCTCATGGTCGACCCTTCCCTGGTCCACGACTCCAACTCCATCCTCGGCCTGAAGAAGTTGCCGCGCTCGATGGTGGTGATCGGGGCGGGCGTCATCGGCTCCGAGTACGCCTCCATCTTCTCGATCGCGGGAACGCGGGTCACGCTGGTGGACAAGCGTCCCCGCATCCTGGCTTCGGTGGATCGCGAGATCTCGGCGCAGCTCATCGGCCGGCTGGAGCATGACGGCGTCGAGATGGCGCTGGAGTGCGACGCCACCCGGGTCGAGATCCGCTCGCGCAAGGGTAGCCGCACCCGGACCGCCCGCGTGCATCTGTCCAACGGCCGCAAGATCGACGCCGAGCAGGTGCTCGTGTGCCTGGGCCGCAAGGGCAACACGCAGGGTCTGGGGCTCCAGGAGCTGGGCGTCCAGGTCAACGAGCGTGGACTGGTCCAGGTCAGCAGGCACTTCCAGACGGCCGTGCCCTCCATCTACGCGGTGGGCGACGTGGTCGGGGCGCCGGCCCTGGCGGCCACCTCGTATGAGCAGGGGCGCATCGCCTGCAGCCATGCTTTCGGGCTGGACCGTGAGGGCAAGGCCATCGTGGTCGAGATGCCCACCGAGTACCCGTACGGCATCTACACCATTCCCGAGATCTCGATGATCGGCAAGACCGAGGAGCAGCTCGTGGCCGAAGGCGCGGACTTCGTCGTGGGTCGCAGCACCTACGGGGAGCTGGCGCGCGGTCAGATCGTGGGCGACCGCTGGGGTCTGCTCAAGATGCTGGTGGACCGCAAGACGCTGAAGATCCTGGGTGTGCACATCATCGGCGACAGCGCCGCCGACCTGATCCACATCGGTCAGGCCGTGATGGCCCTCGACGGAGACGTCCGCTATTTCATCCGCAGCGTCTTCAACTACCCGACGCTGGCCGAAGCGTACAAGATGGCGGCCTTTCACGCGTTCAACCAGATCGCACGACTGACCCGCACCCGCTGAACCCGACAGCCGCGCTTGCTGTTGCGGCGCATCATGTGGGAGGTTCCGGGGCATGCTCAAAACCACTCGAATCCTGAAGGTCCACGCTCGTGAAGTTCTCGACTCCCGCGGTTTTCCCACGGTGGAAGTCGAGCTGACGCTGGAACATCCGGCCCATGCCGGTGCTCCCATCCTGGGACGGGCCATCGTGCCCTCCGGCGCCTCGACGGGCGAGGGCGAAGCCCTCGAACTCCGTGATGGCGACAAGAAGCGGTATGTCGGCAAAGGCGTGCTCCACGCCGTCCGCAACGTGCGCGAGGCCATCGCTCCGTCGCTCGAAGGGCGCGAGGTGGCCAACCAGGCCGCGCTCGATCGCCTCCTCTGCGATCTGGACGGCACCCCCACCAAGAGCAAGCTGGGCGCCAACGCCATCCTCGGCGTGAGCATGGCTTATGCCCGCGCCGTGGCGCAGGCTGAAGGCCGCTCGCTGTTCCGCCTGGTGGGCGAAACCCTGGGCACCAAAGCCACGACGCTTCCTGTGCCGCTCATGAACATCGTCAACGGCGGCAAGCACGCCGACAACGGCCTGGCCATCCAGGAATTCATGATCGTGCCGGTAGGTTTCCCGAAATTTTCGGAAGCCCTGCGCGCGGGCGCTGAAGTGTTCCATGCCCTGAAGAAGACCCTTCACGACCAGGGCCTTTCGACCGGCGTGGGCGACGAGGGCGGTTTTGCCCCGGCATTCCCCGGCGAAAATCCGCACGAGCAGGCCATCCAGGCCATCATGACGGCCATCCGCGCCGCGGGCTACCAGCCGGGCCGCGACATTTTCCTGGCGCTGGACTGCGCCGCCAGTGAGTTCGCCGACAAGGACGGCACCTACCGGTTCGAAGGCAAGAAGCTTTCGGCCAAGGAAATGATCGCCGTCTATAGCCAGTGGGCCAAGAACTATCCTATCATTTCGATTGAAGATGGTCTGGCCGAGCACGACTGGGAAGGCTGGAGCGAGCTGACGAAGGCCCTGGGCTCGCAGCTGCAGCTGGTCGGTGATGACCTCTTCGTGACCAATCCGGTGTTCCTGAAGCAGGGGATCGACAAGAAGGTGGCCAACTCCATCCTGATCAAGCTGAACCAGATCGGCACCGTGACCGAGACCCTGGAGACCATGAAGATGGCCGCCCAGGCGGGTTACAGCCAGATCACCTCGCACCGTTCGGGCGAGACCGAGGACACCTTCATCGCGGAGCTCGCGGTGGGGACGGACTGCGGCCAGATCAAGACCGGTTCGGCCTCCCGGACCGACCGGATCGCCAAATACAACCAGCTGATCCGCATCGAGGAAGAACTGGGTGGATCGGCCCACTTCGCAGGCGCCCAGGCCTTCCGCGGCCTGGCTGCGAGACTTTGAGGAAGGGAACCCATGAACGAAGGCCTGACACCGAGTCGCACCTGGGGTTTGGTCTTCGGAATCTGGGTTCTCCTTTTGACCGGAATCCTGGCCCATTGGGGCGGAACGCCTGGAATCATCCAGGCGTTCCGCCTGGCCAGCCTTCTGTCCGGCAAGCAGCAGAAGGTCCAGGAGCTGGAGACCCAGATTGCCGGCCTCGATACCGAGAGCGTGCGGCTGGAGAAGAGCCGCATCGCCCAGGAACGCGAAATCCGCAGGACGCTGGGTTACGCCGCCAGCGACGAGATCATCTTCGACTTCACCGCGGCGTCCGCGTCCAAAAAGGCGGATTGAAAAGGCGGATTGAAAAGGCGGATTGAAAAGGCGGATTGACCGCGTTCGTGCTTTGCTTTGACACGTGAAGCCGCCCTCGGCACACTGAAGAGGTGGGGGGCCACTGATGGCTTTCGGCAAAGTGAAATGGTTCAACGACTCCAAGGGATTTGGATTCATTGAGCGGGCGGACGGAAACGAGATTTTCGTGCACTACACCGCGATCCAGGCGGACGGGCACAAGACCCTGATCGAGGGCATGGAGGTCGAGTTCGACGTCTATGAAGGGCCCAAGGGACCCCAGGCCCAGAACGTGGCCCCGGTCCAGTGAAGCCCTGACGTCGATGGAAACGCCAACCGAGACCGATCCGGGGCAGTACGTCCTGTACCCCCGCGCCGCCCTCAGGGCGGGTGAGCCGCTGCTGGCGGATCTGTACCTGTTCCTGCCCATCCACCAGACGCGACTGCTGTTCCGCGCCCGCGGCGAGACGCTCAATGCGCCCGATCTGGAGTCGCTGGCCAAGTTCCAGGACGAGCACCTGCTGGTCCCGGGCAGCCAGGCTTCGGCCCTGGCTCCCGAAGTGGCCCGCCCGTCGCGGTCCACGTCAGCGCCGGAATCTCCCGAGGTCCAGGCTGCGGTCATCGGCTATTTCCGGCAGCTGGACTTCGCCAATCCGGATCCCGAGGCCCGCCAGCGGCGCAAGGAGGCGCTCGGCCAGATGCCCAGGATGGTGGACTCGATGATCCAGCAATCCAAGAAGCTGCACTCGGCCAGCGCCTACGAGCGCATCCTGAAGTCGCTCAAGAACCTGGAGGACCCGCTCAGCGGTCACCTCCAGCAGGTCAGCGTGCTCGGCACGCTGTTCATGCTCCTGATCGGTACCTCCTCCATGGAGGACGTCCTGGACGTGGCCCTGGCCGGGCTGGTGCACGACCTGGGCTTCCGGGCGCTTCCGCCCCACCT
>CANFHS010000024.1 GCA_947446835.1 Bacteriovoracaceae bacterium | reverse complement strand
GTCGCTCGGCGATCCCGTCTTGCGGAGCACGCGCGACCACTCGTACAGGGCCTGGTTGCCTCCACGGCCTTCCTCGACCGCCTGGGCGTAGACCTTGGCGGCCTCGCCCCAGCGCCCGATGCGCCCCAGCAGCTCGCCCTGCAGCAGCAGGAGCTCGTCACGGCTCCCGACAGGCGGGAGCCCCAGAGCAGCAAACCGGTCAGCGGGAACCGCCTCAGGCTTGGCTTCCGCCTTGGCGTCGGCCTTGACCGAAAGGCGCTTCAGACCCTCGATTGCCGCCCGGGGATCCCCGGAACGGGCCTGTAGGCCTGCAAGCCACGCCGCCAGCCGGGAGCTTGCCGCGGGATTGCCCGACAGCAGCTGGGCCCGCGCCGCGTGAACCAGCGCGCTGGCGGATTTTCCCGATTTCTCCTCGATCAGGCCCAGGATGATCTCCTTCTCGGCCGAATGCTCGCTTTCCTCGCCCACCCCGTCCAGGAGCTGGCGCACCTCGTTCGAGGCGTTCATGCCCTTCTCGGCCCAGAGCGCCCGGGCCTGCGTGAAGCGGCTCGACGAGAGCCGCAGGCGCTCTTCCATTTCGCGGGGCTCACCCTTCGGTTCGCGCGGTGCCGCGGCAGGCTCCTCGCCGGCGGGCCCGCGGGTGCTGGAGGTGGCCGGACCCGCCTCCTTGGCGTGGGCCAGGGCCAGGCTCTGGGCCAGTGAGCCCAGGCCCAGATCGGCCGCCGCACGCGATAGCCGCAGCAGGTGGTTGGAATCGATCGGATCGGAACCCTCGCGGGCGGGCGGAATCTGGTCGGAGTGGCTCCGGTAGAAGGCCAACGCGTCGAAGGGCTTGCCCTCGTCCAGCTTTGCCAGGATGGAACGGCGGAACAGCGTGCGAAGCGCGTCCGACACGAAAGGCTTGGCCTCGGAGCGGTTGTGGACCCGCAGATCGCGGATGGCCAGCTCGATGGCGCGGTCCGTGGCGCCGAAGGCGATCAGGGACCGCAGGTGCTGGAGGCTGGCAAACTCCCGGTACCTCTCAGGAGTCAGGTCATCCTCGGCCGCGAGGGTCGAGGCTTCGTGCGAGAAAAAGTGGTCAGCGGCCGCCAGGTCGAAGCCCGCATGATCTTCGCAGGGAATGAGCACGGCCCGGGCCAGGGTCGCGCCCGTGCTGAATGGATAGCGGTTGATCGTCTCCGAGAACCACTGCCGGGCGCGGGCCACCGCTTCGGGGCCGGGCCTGCGGCTTTCGATTTCGCCCAGGCGGTAGGTGGCGCGCCAGCCCTCAGAGTGGGAGGGAAAGTCCTTGAGGAACTGCTTGAAGGCCTGCTCCGCCCGCTCGTACTGTCCCAGCCAGTACAGCGACTCCGCGCGGTTCAAGTGCGCGGTCGGGTACTGCCGGGCGTTGTTCGGGTACTTGGTGAACGCCTGGAAGTAGGCCGCCAGGGCCTGCTCGTGCTGGTTCCGTGACTGGTACACGTCGCCGATCCGGTAGGCGGCTTCGGCCTGCGCTTCGGTGTCGCGGGCATTCTCCACCACCCACTCGTACTCCTTCACGGCGCGCTCGGTCTGCTTCAGGTGGAACGAGCTTTCGGCCACCCCCAGGTGGAAGAGCCAGGTCAGGCTATGGAACGGGTAACGGTTGATGAGCCACAGGAAGCTCTCCAGCGACTCCAGGCCCGCGCCCTGGGCAAAGCTCCTCTGGGTCAGGAAGATGCCCGAATAGAGCGCGGCCGGCGAATTGGGCCGGGTCACCATGAGATCCCGCAGGACCTGCAGCGCCGGCCCGTCGTAGCCCAGCTTGAGCAGGGCGTTGGCCCGGAGGAAGCGCATCTCTTCCTCGTAGGAGGAGTTCTTGAGCTCGGAATCGAAGAAGTCGGCGGTCCGCAGCACCAGGGCGTGCTTGCCCTGGTGGTACAGGTTCAGCGCCAACCGCAGGTACTTGGCGTCCTTGTCCTCGCCCCGGGGCGAAAGGTACTCGTATTCGGAGTCCGGATAGCCCACCGGCAGCCACTTGGACAGGACCAGCGGCTCGTGCACCGGGACGAAGTTCAGGAAGATGTCCTTGCCCGGCGAAGCCGGCTCGCGGCAGAACCGGGTCACATCCTCGATCTCGGACTTGACCTTCTGGTAAGCCAGGCGACGCTCGTTGCGGGTGCGCGACTGGTCCCGCTGGCGCTGCAGCTCGGCTTCACGGGCCAGGCGCTGCTTGCGGGCTTCTTCCTGGATCCGGGTCAAACCCGGCTTGACCCAGAAATCGACGACATAGCGGGGGTTGCCTCCCGCCCGATCCCGGTAGTCGAAGCGCTCCATCCGGGGAGCCGCCAAGGCCTGGGCCCCTTCGGGGTAGCGCCAGCGGCCCGTGATGGTCACGCCCTCGGGCTTCTCGCTGAACGACAGGCCCTGGAGACGCGAATCAGACACCCGGCCCGCCTGCGCGGCCCAATCGGCCTCGGCGCCCAGCGGGGCGCCCAGATCGGTCAGGGAGAGCCCAGGCAGGAAGAGCTCGAAGCCGGCCTGGGTTTCCTTCCACTTCACCTGGGTGGTCTCCTCGAGGGGGAGCACCAGCCGGGAGTGGGTTCCGAAAGTCAGCAGGTCCACCGGACGCTCGGACGCCGCAACCGCGCGCGAGACGGCCAAGGCGATGACGATCGAAATGAAGGCCGGGGATTTCAGCATCAGTCGAGCTTCCTGCTCACTCCGAATTCCGTTGAAAGGGATCGCGGCATCCGATGCCGCAACAGGACTCATGAGCAAGCCGGGTGCCAACGCCCTGCACGACCTGCCGGGCGGCAGAAGTTTCCGATGATACTGGACAATTCCTGCCCCAGCGTTTTTTCCGCCCGGCATATCCCTCCTCGCTTTTTTGACCCTTTCGTCAGGATTCACCACGAACCCCGGCGGAACCCTGACAGAGCGCTGCCCTGGGCGCGGCCTCCCCCACCCGCCCCCCTCGAGGACATTAAAACTCCTGACATTTCTTTGGTTTGAATGCTTCCCAAAGCGGTTTAGAGTCGAAAAAACCCCCGAGCCGAAATGAAGCGCATTCCCCTCGCCTCCTCACTCCTGCTGGTCCGACTGCTGGGCCTGGTTATCCTGCTCGCCAACGTGAGCGGGTGCAGCGTGCTGGTGGGCAACGTCAAACCGGTGGACCAGAAGTCCGAGACCTACCGGGCGCTCAACCTGGCAGAGGGCAACCCCGACTGGAAAAAACTGGAGCTCGCCCCGCATGACGGCGACCCGACCCGCGCCACTGACAGCAGCGACGTGGCCTACCAGTCCACCCGCACTTCTTCCATCATCTCGCTGAACTCGGTCTGCCGCCCCGGCGGCAACCCAGATTCGCTGCACGACATCAGCCGCCTGCTTTTCCTGGGCATCACGGATGTCTCGCTGAAGGACGAAAAAGACCTGCAGCTGGAAGGGGTCCCCGCCCTGCAGACTACCGTCCAGGGCCGCCTCAATGGGGAGCAGGTCAGGCTGCGCTCCGTGGTGCTCCGCAAGGAAGTCTGCGTCTACGACCTGATGTACGTGGCGCGGCCGGATCGCTTCGCTTCGCAGGAACCTGACTTCAACCGGTTCGTCGCCAGCCTGAGGCTGAAATGACCGCCGAAACGGCCGTCGTCCGCGGACTCAACAGTTTCTGGAGCCGCATCGGAACGCAGATCATTTCGGCCACGCGGTTCTGGGGAGGCTTCGCGCTGCTCTCGGTCCAGATCTTCAAGGAGCTGCTCACCGCGCCCTTCTACTTCCGTCTGGTCCTCGAGCAGATGCTGCTGCTGGGCGTCCGCTCGTTCTTCCTGGTCTCGGTGACGGGACTGGCGGTGGGCTCGGTCATGGCACTCCAGTTCGGCTACGGCCTGGCCAAGTTCGGTGGCACGCTCTACGTGCCCAAGATCGCGGCCCTGACCATCCTGCGCGAGATGGGCCCCGTGTTCACGAGCCTCCTGGTCGCGGGCCGGATCGGGTCGGGCATCGCGGCCGAGGTGGCCTCGATGAACGTCACCCAGCAGATCGACGCCATCCGCGCGCTGGGCACGAGCCCCGTCAAGCGCATCGTCATCCCCAGGGTGCTGGCCGCGGTCATCACCTTGCCCCTGCTCTGCGTCTGCGCCGACTACATCGGCCTGTTCGGCGCCATGGCCGTCAGCGAGAGCGAGCTCAACATCCCGTCGCGCTACTTCATCACCAAGGTGCTCGACACCCTCATCATGCAGGACCTGCTGACCGGTCTGGCCAAGACCGTGGTGTTCGCCTACTTCATCTCGGTGGCCGCCTGCTGGAAGGGCCTGAACACCGAGGGCGGGACCCGGGGCGTCGGCGAGACCACCACCTGGGTGGTCGTGGCCACCGCCATCTTCATCATGATCTCGGACTTCTTCCTGACGAAGTTCTTCATCCTCACCGTGTTCCCGAGGTTCTGAGGCGACGATGAGCGGAACTCCCGAAAAAGCCCTCCAGCTGATCGACCTGCACAAGAGCTTCGGACCCAAGGTGGTCCACCGGGGAGTCAGCTTCGACCTCCACAAGGGAGAAGTCCTGGCCCTTTTCGGCGGTTCGGGCACCGGCAAGAGCGTCATCCTGCGTTCGATCATCGGGCTCGAGAAGCCCGACACCGGCAAGATCCTGTTCCAGGGCCGCAACCTGGCCTCGCTGCCCGAGCGCGAGATGATCGACGTGCGCAAGAAGATCGCCTACGTCTTCCAGAACGGCGCCCTGTTCGATTCGCTGACCGTCGAGGACAACCTGGCCTATCCCCTGCGCGAGCACACCCGGCTTTCGGCCGCCGAGATCCACCGCAAGGTGGACGAGATGCTGGCCCTGGTCGACATGAAGGGCTCCAACCGCCTGCTCCCGGCCGAACTCTCGGGCGGGATGCAGAAACGCGCGGGCCTGGCCCGGGCCATCATCCTGGGCCAGGAGATCATCCTGTTCGACGAGCCCACCGCGGGCCTGGATCCCACCAACACGCGCCGCCTGCTCGAGAACATCAAGACCCTCAAGAAAAAAGGCATCACGGGCATCTTCGTGACCCACGACATCCCGAGCGCCTTCGAAATTGCCGATCGGGTGGCCATTCTCTACAATGGCAGGATCGCGGTCGCAGACACAGTGGAGAACATCCGGAAGTCGCAAGACCCCTTGGTCCGGAGCTTCACCCACCCGATGGATTGAAAAATGAACCTCACGCGCAGCCTCGAACTCAAGGTCGGTCTCTTTGTCACTCTGGGTCTGGCCCTGATCATGGCCTCCGTCCTGATGCTGGGTGGCTCTTCCAGCCTGTTCTCGCGGAGCAACCGTTACACCACCCACTTCCCGCTGGCCGACGGCCTCTACCAGGGCGCCAAGGTGGTGCTGGGCGGCCTGAACGTGGGCACCGTCGAGTCGGTGGACCTGGACCCCGAAAACAAGGAGATCAAGGCCACACTCCGGGTGCAGCGCAAGTACGACTCGTTCATCCGCAAGGGCTCCGAGGCCGAAATCCTGACCCAGGGCGTGCTGGGCGACAAGTACATCTCCATCTCGATCGGCCCTGAGGGCGGCGCCGTGCTTCCGAGCGGGGCCGAGCTGCCCAATCGCCCCACCCGGAACTTCGCCGAGGTGCTGTCCAAGAGCGACGCCCTGGTGACCAACCTCACCTCGCTGACCGGCACGCTGGACCGCGTGGTGAAACGCTTCGAGGACGAGACCGCCCGCGGCGCCTTCTTCAAGAACCTGAACAACTCGGCCTCCAACCTGGCCGTCATGTCCTCCAAGCTTTCGGCCGAGGTCGAGGACCTGCAGCTGCGCAAGGCCGCGCGCAACCTGACGCAGATCCTCGAGAAGATCAACAACGGCACCGGCACGCTGGGCGCCCTGATCAACGACCCCGGCCTCTATGATGACGCCAAGGCCCTGCTGGGTGGCGCCAACCGCAACCGCATCATGCGCAATCTGGTCCGCAAGACCGTGCGCGAGGGCGAAGAGGCCCAGGCCCAGCAGCAGGAACAGTCGTTGCAGAAAAAATAAGTCCCATGCTGAAGCGCCCGCTTCTGGCCCTTTGCACTCTCGCCCTGGCAGGTTGCGGCACCCCGGAGGTCCGCACTGCCCGCACCGCGGACACGATGGACCGGACCCGGATGAGCTGGCACTGGATCACCCAGGCGGACGTGGCACGCCTCCACCTGGAACATCCGCCCACCGTCCAGGGCTCCACGCAGCCCGTGGCCATCCGGAATGAGCCTGGGCTCACCGAGCGGGTCAAGGAACGGTTCGAGCGCCAGCTCAAGCGGCGCGGCTTCCTGCGCGCCCGCGAACTGAATCCCGACATCTACGTCACCTTCTACGCCAAGGCCAAGGACCAGCCCTGGCTGAGCAGCTGGGAGGGCAGTACTCCCGGCACCGGCGCCGTCCCCCTGTTGCCGTTTCCCGACCAGGACCCCACCGTGGCCCGCCGACACGAGGACGGCACGCTGTACGTGACGGTCATCGACGGTCGCTCCCTCAAGACGATCTACACCGCCTGGGTGCAGGACCCGGAATTCGGCCCCCAGTTTGCCCAATCCCGCATCTATCCGGCGGCCCGGGACCTGGTGGACCAGCTGTCCAGCGACCTGCGCTTCCCCCTCTCGATGTGGGCGAGCGCGCCGTGAAGGCCTGAAACGGCGAAGGCCCGGCAGCTCAGGGAGAGCCACCAGGCCTTCATCCATTTCGTTTTGCCGGAATCAGAGTTCCTGGCTGGGTTCGCGGAACTGCAGATCGTCGATCGACTCGCCGCGGGCCAGGGCCGTCATCTTCTTGCCCACCGGCACGATCATGCCGCGCTTGCGGAGCTTCTCGACCAGCGTGGTGCGGTTCATGTTGAGCAGCTCGGAGGCGCGGTTCTTGTTGTTCGCGGTCCGGGCCAGGGCCTGGTCGATGAGGTGGTTTTCGAACGCCTCGACGATGGCCTTCAGGTTCAGACCGCTGTTCGGCAGCACCATGCGGGGGAATTCCCACTCGCTCATGGCGCCATCGCCCATCGGCTTGCCTTCGGCGAATTTCTGGAAAATGCGGTGCGGGAGGTCGCCCAGATCCACGGTGCCCTGACCCTTGAGGATCACCAGGCGTTCCATCAGGTTCTCGAGCTCGCGCACGTTGCCCGGCCAGTCGTACGACATCAGGGCATCCATGATCTGCCCGCTGGGGACTTCGACCCGGTGACCGGTGGCGTGGTTGAACGACTCGATGAAGTGGCGCACCAGCATCGCGATGTCGTTCTTGCGCTCGCGCAGCGAGGGAACGCTGACGGGGATCACGTTCAGGCGGTAGTAGAGGTCTTCGCGGAACTCGCGCTTCTGGACCATCTCTTCCAGGTTGCGGTTGGTCGCGGCGATGATCCGCACGTCGACGGTCTGGGTCTGATTCGAGCCCACGGCCTCGAACTGGCGCTGCTGGAGCACGCGCAGCAGCTTGACCTGCAGGTGCAGCGGAAGCTCACCCACTTCGTCCAGGAAGATCGTGCCGGCGTTGGCCAGCTCGAAGCGGCCCTGGCGGTTCTGGGTTGCGCCCGTGAAAGCGCCTTTGACGTGTCCGAACAGCTCGGCTTCGAGCAGTTCCTGGGGAATCGCTCCGCAGTTCACGACGACCAGCGAACGCGCGGCGCGGGGGGAATTCTCGTGGATCGCGCGGGCCACCAGCTCCTTGCCGGTGCCGCTTTCACCTTGGATCAGCACGGTGCTGTCCGTCTGGGAGATCTTCTCGATCGTTCCCAGAAGAGTTTGGATGACCTGGCTCTCGCCCACCAACGGTGACCTGAAATTGAGCATCAATGCTCCCCCCTGAACCCTTCCATGAGTTGACGAAGCGACACTTTCTGTGTCGCTGCCGTCCGCGGCCGAAACCGACCCCGTACCAAGAGGCTAAGCAGTTTTTTCCCAGGCGTCAAAAAGTTTTTCTAAGAACCTCTAAGGTGAGGCTGAGTGGTGACTCTGGCTAATCCAGAAGGTACCGAACCCACTCGTCTGACCGGCTGTAGCCCCGGTAGTAGATCCAGGCAGCCAGGATGACGGTGAGGACGACGGCTTGGGCCAGGAACACCCATTGCCAGCGGCGGGCTTTGCGATGAAACCTCCAAGTCAGCTCCAGGCAAAGCAAGATGGCTGGAAACGCCCAATACGGGAGGTAGCGCGCCAAAAAGAAGTAGTAGTGCACCCTTCCACTCTAAGAGAAGGCTTTCCTTAGGGAAACTCCTAAAACAAAGCCGAGAGGAAGGGGTGCGCGGACAGGATTACTTCAGGCTGCGGAGCGCGGAGGCCTGATCGGTTTTTTCCCACGTGAAGTCGGCGTCCTCGCGGCCAAAGTGACCGTACGCCGCCGTCTTCTGGTAGATCGGGCGCAGCAGGTTGAGCGACTCGATGATGCCGGCCGGACGCAGGTGGAATACCTCACGCGCCGCCGCTTCGAGCTTCTTCAGCTCCACCTTCTCGGTACCGAACGCATTGACCATCACGGAGACGGGCTCAGCCACCCCGATGGCGTAGGCCAGCTGGACCAGGGCGCGGTCACAGAGACCCGCGGCGACCAGGTTCTTGGCCACGTAGCGTCCCATGTAGCAAGCCGACCGGTCCACCTTGGACGGGTCCTTGCCCGAGAAGGCACCGCCCCCATGGGCGCCATGGCCCCCATAGGTGTCGACGATGATCTTGCGCCCGGTCAGGCCGCAGTCGCCCATCGGGCCCCCGATCACGAAGCGACCGGTGGGGTTGATGAAGAACTTGGTCTTGGAGTCCAGGTACTGGGCCGGGATGGTCTTCTTGATGACCTCTTCCATGACCGCTTCCTGGATCTGCTTATGACTCACCGCTTCGTCATGCTGAGTCGACACCACGACCGCATCGATGCGCTTGGCCACGCCGTCCACGTACTCGGCGGTGACCTGGGTCTTGCCGTCCGGGCGGAGCCAGCCCAGCGTGCCGTTCTTGCGGACTTCCGAAAGCCGCAGGGCCAGCTTGTGGCTCAGGTCGATGGTCAGGGGCATCAGGTTTTCGGACTCGCGAACCGCGTAGCCGAACATGATGCCCTGGTCACCTGCACCCTGCTCCTTCTGGTTGTGCATGCCTTGGCCGGCCGTCACGCCCTGAGAGATATCGGGCGACTGGCGGTCCAAGGTCACGATCACGCCGCAGGTCTTGTAGTCGAAGCCCTTCTCCGAAGAGTCGTAGCCGATCCGCTTCACCGCCTGGCGGGCGATATCCGCGTAATCCACGCGGGCGTTGGTGGTCACTTCGCCGGCAACCACGATCAGGCCGGTCGTCACCAGGGTTTCGCAAGCCACCCTCGACTTCGGATCCTGGGAAAGAATCGCATCCAGGACTGAATCCGAAATCTGATCGGCGATCTTGTCCGGATGGCCTTCAGTCACGGACTCGGAAGTGAAAAGGTAGTTGCCCGACATTCTGGTGTTCTCCTGATAGCGAGATCATTCCGCGCAAGGGGGCCCGGGTGTCAATCCCCAGATTGCTTGCGGACCGGAAAAATGGCGAACCGACCGACGATCAGTCGATGTGGATCGGGAACTTGGGCGTGGTGCCTTTGTTCTGTTCAGCACGCTTGCGCGCTTTGCCTTTGCGGGCTTTGCGGATCTTGCGCGCGATATTGGTCTTCATCTTGCGTGAAGGCATGAGCTCTCCAAAAAAAAGAATTGAGGGGCGAACCTAGCCTTCACGCCCGGAAAAAGTCAACCGCTTCATGAGGCAGTTTGGGCCCACCTCTTGCGTAAGGGCCCCACCCGGGAGGATCGGGAAATGGGGACGAAGCGCATCGGGTGGATCGGAATCCTGTTGTCGCTGGCGGTGGGAGGCGGCGCGCGAGCCGAGCCCGGGGCCCGACAGAGGGCCCCGTGGCTGCTGGCACCGGGGGAACAAAGGCGCCTCCGGCTTCCCGGCCTGACCCGGTACAGCCAAGGGGGCGGGAGCATAAAAATCATGCCACTTTCCAAGGTGTTACAGGTTCAGGACGAGCTTCTCATCAAGGCCGTTTCGCCCGGGCACGCGGACCTGTGGCTTTGGTCCAAGAGCGGGCCTCCCGAGCGACAACCCATCGAGGTGGCCAAGGCGACCGCACCCGCCTTGGCACCCGCTCTGGCCCGGGCCGTGTCGCAGCTGGAGGAGGCCGAGGTGCTGCTCTCGGGCGAAGGCATCGTGGTGCGGGGCGAAGTCCGGTCCGTGCGCGAGGCAGCCCGGATCGGGGCCCTGGTCCGGGGATTTCCCCAGGGCGTCCGCGATGAAACCGAGCCGACGGAGGCCCTGTTGGACGAGCAGCAGACCCAGCTGACCGAGTGGATCCGGAAGGCCGGACTCGGAGACCAGCTGCGCGTGGACCGCCAGGGCCCTTTGCTGGGGGTGATCGGTTCCCTACCGAAGGCCGCGGACCGCGAGCGCGCCGATCGCGCCCTGCGCGCGCTGAGCCCGTGGGTGACCCTGGAAATCAAGGCGCTGCCGGACGATTCGCCCGTGATCCATTTCCAGGTCTTCCTGCTGGAGCTCCGCAAGACGCGCCTGGGTTCCCTCGGACTGACCTGGCCCGCCAGCCAGGAGGCCGCATTCCGCCTGACGAGCGGAGGGTTACGCCAGGCCGTCGACCTGCCCGTGACCCTGAAGGCCCTGGAGAGCGAAGGCAGCGCCCGGGTACTTTCCAATCCCGAGCTGGCGGTCCGCGCGCCGGGCGAAGCCGAGCTCTTTGCGGGGGGTGAGCTGCCCATCCGGACCACGAGCCAGTACTCGTCACAGGTCAGCTGGCGGAATTTCGGACTCCTGCTCAAGCTGAAGGTGGCGCAGGCCACCGCCACCCAGGCCCGCCTCGAAATCCAGACCGAGGTCAGCCATCTGGATCCGGACCTGGACCGGGACGACCTGCCCGGAATCCAGGCCAACCGCATCCACACGCAGGTGGATGCCGAATTCGGCCGGCCGCTCTTCCTTTCAGGCATGCTCCAGCAGGACCTGAGGCGGCAGGCCAAGGGGTTGCCCTTCCTGCGCCGGATTCCCGTACTGGGCCTGCTTTTTGGCAGCGAAGACTACCTGAACGATCGTTCCGAGCTGGTGGCGGTCCTGCTGCCCCAGGCAAGGCCCCCCAGGCCGCCCATGGAGCGCTTTCACCGCATCACGGCGCGAGGCAAAGCCCCCGCTCCACGCAACTGGATCGACCCGCGTGACGAGCAGAAGCTCCGGGCCCAGGCCGACTACCCCTGGAACGCGTTCCGATGAGCACGACCCCGAGGGTCCCCGGCTGGCTTCAGGACGCGCTCGCCGATCCGGCCGTCACCGACCTCTGCCTGAACGGCCCCCAGCACGCCTTCGTGGACCGCGGCCAGGGCCTGCAGCGGGCCCTTCCCGGCGCGTCCGACGAGGCCCCTTGGACAGAGGGCGCTTTCCGGGAGTGGGTGCTGGCGCTCCTGGCCCGGGCGGGCCGGACCTGGGACGCGCGCCACCCGTTCGTGGACGGCACCACCCCGGAAGGCCACCGGCTCCACGCGGTGTTTCCGCCCGTGGCCGGGACGCAGATCCTGATCTCGCTGCGCCGCTTGCCGCGCGCCCCCGCCGATGCGCCCGATGGGGGACGCCGCTGGGCCGGCGCTCCAGGATATGCGAATCTGGCGGCGGCGGTCCGGCGGGGCGAGAGCCTCATCCTTTGCGGCGCCACCGGCAGCGGCAAGACGACCCTGCTGCAGGAGCTGCTGGATGAAGTCCCCGCCTCCGAGCGCATCATCGCCCTGGAGGACACGCCCGAGCTGGCCCCCCGACACCCCCACTTCCTGACCCTCCAGGCCCGCGCGCCCAATGCCGACGGCTTTGGCGAGGTCACGCTGCGAACCTTGCTGAAGCAGACCCTGCGCATGCGGCCCGACCGGGTCATCCTGGGCGAGTGCCGAGGGGCCGAAGTCCTCGAACTGCTTCAGGCCCTGAACACCGGTCACCGCGGCGCCTTGGCCACGCTGCACGCCAGCTCCGCCCGTGAAGCACTGCGGCGCCTCGAACTGCTTTGCCTGCTGCACGGGGGCGGCGCCTTGCCCCTGGCAGCCCTGCGTGAGCTGCTGGCTCTGGGACTCCAGTGGCTGGTCCATGTCGAACGGCGGGGGCCTGAGCGACGGATCCGGGAAGTCCTGCGGGTCGAAGGTCGCGAAGGGGATACAATCTTGCTGCGGCCAGTGGTACATCTGGAAGAATGAAGCGCCTTGCCAAGAAATCCCTCAAAAAAGAGCCTGGAAAGGCTCCCGCTGCCCCGCGCTTCCTGAACGCGGCGGCCTGGCCTGCTCTTCCCGCCGAGCAACGCGCGGGCTTCCACGAGGGCTGGTACTTCAAGATCAACGACCCGGCCAACGGACGCGCCCTCTGGGTCCGCTTCACGCTGCTCACCACGCGCAACGGGTTCAAGCGCGAAGCTTCGGTCTGGGCCGTGCTCTTCGAGCGCAACCGCGACACGGGCGAAGTCCGCAAGGTGGCCGTACGACAGACCCAGGACATCTCGGCTTTCCAGAGCCAGGAGACTCCCTCGGGAGTCGTGATCCGCATCGCGGACTCGGAGCTCACCCCTTCCGGCTCCAAAGGGTGCGTTGCCTCCAAAGGCAAGGAGATCCGCTGGGACTTGCAGATCGCGCCCCGCGTGACCGGCCAGCCCGCGGGCACCTTCAGCCTGTTGCCTGAAGGCCTGCAACGTTCGGGGCTTTCCAGCGGCCGCATCGTGACCGTGGGAGAAAACCTGTCGTTCACCGGCACGGTCACCGTGGATGGCAAGCCGTTCCAGCTCCAGGCCGCGCCCGGAATGCAGGGGCACCTGAGCCATTCGCGCGGCGGGCATTCCTGGGCCTGGTCGCATTGCAACAGCTTCGTGAACGAGAACGGTCAGCCGGTCGACGCGGTCTTTGAAGGCCTCACCGTCCGGGCCACGCTGGCGGGCCTGATGCGTTCGCCCCGGTTCTCATCGTTCTACTTCCGCTATCGCGGTGAGGAGCACTGCTTTAACTCGCTGTGGAACGCCCTGCACTCGCGCTCGGACCATTCCCTCAACGAGTGGACCTTCAAGGCCGAACGGGGCGACCTGGTCTTTCGCGGAAAAATCCGCGCCCAGTACCGCGATTTCGCGGGAATCACGCTCGAGGACACCGACGGCTCGCTGCTGTACTGCGCCAATTCCAAGCTTTCGGACCTGGAGCTGCACGTGTACCGCAAGGGCAAGCTCGAGGCGACCCTTCGAGCGCCGGGCTCGGCCGCCTTCGAGGTGGTCGACCGCGAGCTCAATCCCTACGTTCCGCTCCTGATCTGATGCCGGCTTGAGCGGCGCGCAAGGCCCCGCTTCCAGGCTCGCGCCGGGCCCAGCCCGAGCGTTCCAGCTCCGCCAAGGCCTCGAAGAAGCGCGCCGCGGTCCAGCCCTGCCGCATCGACCAGGCCAGCAGGTCCTGGAGCGACGCGCCCGCCGCGTCCCACTCGCGCCGAACCGCTTCGCGGTGAAGGCGCCGGGCATCGGCAGGAAGCCCGGTCAGCGGGGCCGTGGCACCGATCGACAGCTCAGGCTGCGCCTCGCGCCCGGCCGAGGCGAGCTCGAGCCAGGCCGCGCCGAGGCTCCGGGTGCCCCACAGCGCCAGGGCGGGCTCGCACTCCAGCAGCCGCTGATTTCCGGCAAAGCGCGGATCGCCCGGCAGGCACGGCGTGGCAAAAAGCGTCCGCCCGAAGCGCAGCGCCCAGGCCGCGGTGTTCAGTGAACCACTCCGGACAGGAGCTTCAGCCACCCAGATCGCCCGCGACAGGGCCGCGATCCACCGGTTGCGTTCCAGGAACGAGCTCTCGTAAGGCCTCTGACCCAAAGGGGTTTCGCTGATCATCAAGCCGCCGTTTTCGAGGATCGCGGCCCGCAGTTCGCGGTGCTCGCGCGGGTAATCCACGTCCAGTCCCGCCGCGACCACCGCCACGGTGACGAGCCCGTGCCTCAACGCCGCTTCGTGCGCACAGGCGTCCACCCCGCGGGCGAAGCCCGAGACGACCTGGAGTCGCGAGCCGGAGAGCCCGCCCAAGACCGCCTGGATGCGGTCGCGGGTCGAAGTTTCAGGCTCGCGCGTGCCGACAATGCCCAGCCCTTGGGAGGGCAAATCCTCCAGCATCCGGAGGGCGGACGGAGAGCCCTGGATCCAGATCCTGTCAACTCCCCGACACCCTTCAGGCAAGAAACCGCCCTCGCATTCCGGAACAAAAAAACGCCCGGTTTCAAGCTCTTGCACCGGAAATCGCTGCACCAGTTGGTCCCAGTTCATGACCGGGCCGCTGCACGGAGCGCACCGTGTCCGTCAGGACCGTGTCGGCCGGGACACAAATGTCGGGGACCAGCGGACAACCTTAATATGGAAGAAGGTCTTTGCCGAAACGGGAGATGGGAACGGGAGGCGTTTGAAGCCCAACGTGCTGCATCAACCGGATCTGAAATCCAGAAGCAGGTCCGCTGGTTCAGGGACAAGCCCTTGGAAGCGCTTCTTTTCGAAGCCGCTTCTGTCCCTGCTTTTGTTTCAGCTCGCCCTGGCCGGCTGCGGAGTCCAGAGCTCCCCCACCCCCAGCGGCAAGACCAGCTCCGGAAGCCACGGCAGTGGCAGCGGCAGCCACACCACGCCGCCGGTCACCGTCGTGCCGATCCACTTCGAGGATCTGCGCACCTTGGCCACCGCCGAAGGCGGCCTGAACTTCCAGCGCCTGGACTGCTGGACCCAGGCGGGTGACCCCGTCAGCTACGCCGTCGCGGACCAGACCGATCCGGCCGCGAACTGCGTGATTTCCGGCGGACCCCTCTACGCCGTGTCATGCGCACCTTCGCACAAGGCCACGCACACCGCCTGGAGTTCCACCATCACCGTGCTGTGCTGGTCGGGCGACCTGAGCGCTTCGCAGCAGTTCCGGCTGAACGTCAGCGACTCCAACCGCGCACCCCTTGTGGACGCCATCGCCGACCAGACGGTCACCGAAGGCGACGCCATCGCGGGGGTCGATGCCGGTGATGGCGGAAACGACCTGGACGCGGACCTGGATCCCATCACCTGGAGCTGCTCCGTGGCAGGCGGCGGACTGGCTGCCGGCACGCCATGCACGAGCCTGGGCGGCCTTGGCTCACCCGCCACGTTCAGCACCTCCACGGGTGTCTTGAGCTGGACGCCCGACCTGCTTTCCTCCGTGGGCGGCGACGATACGGTCTACACCTTCACGGTGAGCGGCCGCGACAACCGCACCCCCGCCCTGACCGGAAGCCGCCAGTTCACGATCACGGTGCAGAACCGCACCCCGAATTTCGTGAGCCTGGCCGACCTGTCGGTGGCCGAGGGAGCCTCGGTCGAGTCCGAACCCTTGCGCTGCACGGATGGCTCGGGCGACGCGCCCTCCTACACCCTGACCAGCCAGTCGGACACCGATTCGCAGTGCTCGCTGACGACCGGAACCGATCCCACCGTGAGGTGCAACCCGCAATTCAAGACCGGCCACGGAAGCTGGATTTCCAGCGTCACCGTCGAATGCG